>JAXVQY010000181.1:0-8414 GCA_037303805.1 bacterium
AAATCTTTACTTCCGAGGTGCTGATCATGATGAGGTTGATGCCGGCCTTGTACAGCGCGTCGAAGGCACGGCTGGCCGCGCCGCTGTGATTGCGCATGCCTACGCCCACTACGGACACCTTGGCGATGTTGGAGGAATGCTCGATGCTGCTGCAGGCGGGAGCGGCCTGTTCAAGCACGGCGAGAGTACGCTTGAGGTCCTTGCGGGAGACGGTGAAGGCCATGTCGGTCACCCCGTCGCGGCTGGCGGTCTGAATGATCATATCCACCACGATGCCCGCATTGCCCAGCGGGCTGAAGATGCTGGCTGCCGAACCGGGTCTGTCGTGCACGTCGCGGAGCGTGACTCTGGCTTGATCCTTATCAAAAGCGATGCCCGAAACGAGCACGGACTCCATCATGATGTCCTCCTTGGTGACCAGCGTGCCCGGATCGTTCGAGAAGGTGGAACGCACCCGGACGGGAACATTATATTTTTCGGCAATTTCTACGGAACGTATCTGCAGGACCTTGGCGCCCATGGATGCCATTTCCAGCATCTCATCGTAGCTGATGCGGTCCATTTTATGGGCATCCTTGCACATGCGCGGATCGGTGGTGTATACGCCGTCCACATCGGTGTAGATGTCGCAGCGGGTATCATCACCGAGCGCGGCGGCAACGGCGACGGCGGAAGTATCCGATCCTCCGCGTCCCAGCGTGGTGAGACGCATGTCGGGCGTACGGCCCTGGAAGCCGGCCATGACGACCACGTCATAGGTCTGAAAGGCTTCCTTGATGGTATCGGCACTGATGGTGTCGATACGGGCGTTGCCGTAAGCATCGTCGGTGATGACGGGCAGCTGGAAGCCGAGGAAGGAGCGAGCCTTCACGCCTGCGTCACGCAGGAGCATGGAGAACAGCGCCACCGATTCCTGTTCACCGGTGGTGAGCAGAACATCGAGTTCTGCGGGATCGGGTTCGTCCGACCACTGATAGGCTCTTTCCAGCAGGCTGTTGGTCTGGCCGTAGCGGGCGGAGAGAACCACCACTACCTTGTAGCCTTCCTCAAGTGCGGCGAGCACTTTGGTGCGCACCTTTTTCATGCACTCCAGGTCGGCGACGGAGGACCCTCCGAATTTCTGCACAAGAATACGCATAGGACATCCTGAAAAAAGGAAATAAGGAACGGTTAAGCCTTACGAGCGGGCAAAAAACGTTTTTCGAGCCGGGGCTTCAGGTCGCGCAGAAGAGCTCCGGCCGCTTCACCACGGGCTTCAATCGTTGCCAGCCGGAAAGTCTGGCATGATTCCTCAGTCTTGTCCAGAGCTTTTGCCTGTTCTCCCGTCACGGGAGTCAGATAAATGTCGAGTCTTTCCGGTGCGTAGCGGTCGGCGGCCAGATATTGCGGCCATTCGAGGATGAGAAAGGGGTCTCCGTCGTCCAGCATTTCTTCCATTTCTTCGGGAAGTGAGGCGCCTTCGGAGAGGCGGTAAAGATCGGCATGAAGGACTTCCGGCTGCGTCGGGTATACGTTGCACAGCGTGAAGCTGGGGCTGGCGACTTCGGCGTTGTCTCCTCCGGGAAGGGCAGAGACGAAGCCGCGCGTGAACGTCGTCTTGCCTCCGCCGAGATCGGCGAACAGATACAGCGTGCGCAGATTCGACGCGCACAGGGCCTGAGCCAGAAGGCGGCCGAACTCCATGGTATCTTCGGGGCTTTTCAGAAAGAAGGACATATTTCTCCCCTGCAGGGTTCTCCTGCCAGACCGAGTACGGCCGGCAGGGTGTTGGCAATGTCATGCGGGCTGTTGCCGCGCATGGGAAAATCCCGGGAAAGGTGCATGCCGGCCAGGGCGTGCAGCCATACGCCGAGCGTGGCTGCCAGGGCGGCGTTGTGCCCGCGGGCAAGCATCGCGCCCGTAATGCCCGCAAGCACGTCCCCGGAACCGGCCACGGCAAGCTGGGGCACCTGCCACGGCGAGATGACGGAAGGTTCTCCGGGTACGGCAATGAGCGTACCTTCTCCCTTGAGTACCCAGACGGCAGGGGCGAGATCGGCCAGAGCGCGCAGAGCGGCAAAGCGGTCGGTCTGCACGTCCCGTGCGCTGATGCCGAGAAGCGTGGCCGCTTCTCCGGGATGCGGCGTGAGGACGTCGCAGGGACGGAGAAGGGAAAGAAGCTCGGGATGCTTTGCAAGCGCAAAGAGCGCATCGGCATCCAGCACGGCGGGCGGCCGGTCGGGAAGACGCAGAAGTGCCTCGGTGACTTCGGCGGCTCCCTGACTGCGGCCGAGCCCCGGGCCGAACACGAGCGCACCGTAGCCGGGCAGAACTTCGGAAAGAACGGATGCATCTTCGGCGCACCAGGCACCGTCCGTCGCCTTGCCGGAAAGGGAACGCATGGTCAGTGCGGGCATGGACAGGCGTGCGGCGTCGAGGACGGGTTCGGGGCCTGCCAGCGTGACGAGTCCTGCTCCTGCACGAAGGGCGGCCCATGCGGAAAGACACGGTGCTCCCGTGTAGGCGGCACAGCCTCCGGCAACAAGGACCCGTCCTGCGGCCCCCTTGTGGGCCGGTCCGTGCGGGGACGGAGCGGAGGGCGTCTCGAAGAGCTTCGTGAGGCGGGAAGAGATGCCGTGTTCCACGGCATAGGGGGCTCCGCGGTCGAAATCATGGATATCGGCGGTGAGCCATGTCCGGAAGGAGGGAGGATTCTGTTCCTGCACGACACGGGGCATGCCTATGGGGCGCACCTCGAGCATGCCGGTATATGTTTCGGCTTCCGGCAGCAGAAGACCGGGTTTTGCGGCCTGAAAGGTGACCGTGACGTCGGCATGAACGGCCACGGGCGACGGGCGGCCGGTACGGGCGGAAAGCCCCGAAGGAATGTCCACGGCGAAGACGAGTCGAGAGGAAAGTCCGTTCAGCCTGTCCACGAGTCTTTTTTCCCGTTCGCGCAGTTCCCCGTGAAAACCGGTACCGAGAAGGGCGTCCACAACGATGTCGGGAGCAGCCGGTATGCCGGCTTCTCCCTTTTCCCAGGAGTCGGCGGAAAAGACGGGAACGCCGAGACTTGTGGCGACATGGAGCCAGTGCGAGGCGGCACCGTGATAGTTTTCCGGGCTGCGGGTGCAGACGAGCACGGGCGAGGCTCCGGCGTCCAGAAGATGCCGGGCCATGCAGAAGGCATCACCGCCGTTGTTGCCGCCGCCCGCCAGCAGAAGAACGGAACATCCCGGCAGGGCAATATGTTTTCGTCGTGCATGGGTCCGCAGACCGTCCATGGCGGCTCGGGCGGCACTTTCCATGAGGGTTTCTTCGGGGATACCGGCCGCGGCGGCTGCGGCATCCCAGCGAGCCATTTCTTCCGGTGCGGGAACGGGAACGAACATGAGTTTTCCTCCAGTCTGCGGACTGCGGCGGACGGTACCCGGATATTCACGAAAAAAGCATGATCCGTAAAAGAGCGGGGACGTCGTGAAGCCGCAGGAAGAACATGTCACGGCTCCGGTCAGGATTCAAGGATCACCACGGCTCCGGCCATGTCGCGTTCATGGGAAATGGAAACGTGTGCAGCGCGCACACCCAGGTGTTCGGCTCTGAGCGCGGCCTCTCCGTGCAGAAGAAGCTCCGGCTTGCCCGACGGATGCGAGACGATTTCCACGTCGTGCATGCCTATGCCGAGAGAAAAGCCGGTGCCGAGAGCCTTGACGGCTGCCTCCTTGGCGGCAAAGCGTCCGGCCACATAGGCCGTGCGCCCTGCAGAGGCGGCGGGCAGGCCTGCCCGTTCCCTGTCCGTGAGCACGCGGCGGAGAAAGCGCTCTCCGTAGCGGTCGAGCAGCATTTTTATGCGCGGCAGAGCCGCGAGATCGAATCCTGTGCCTTGTATCATGTTTCAGTGAAGAACGTTCCAGAGCATTTCCCCGGCCGTCACGTACAGAAAGACCGCGAAGAAGCGCCGGAGAACGGGAACAGGCAGAGTGTGGGCCAGCTTTGCGCCGAGAGGCGCAAGAAATACACTGGAACAGGCAATGCCGAGAGTGGCGGGCAGACTGACGTAGCCCAGACTCCACGGGGGCAGCATCGGATGATTCCATCCGACAGTGATGAAACCCAGAGTTCCGGCAATGGCGATGGGCCAGCTTATGGCTGCGGAAGTTCCTACGGCCTGCCGCATTTCCACACCGCACCAGCGCAGAAAGGGAACGGACATGCTGCCGCCTCCGAGCCCCACCAGACTGGATACCCCGCCGATGGTGAAGCCTGCCGCAGCCAGAACGGATCTGTCCGGCATGGTCCTGCGGGGATGGGGGTAGAAGTCGAAGAGCATCTGCGTGGCAATGCACACGAGAAAGACCACGAAAAAGGCGCGCAGTCCCCACGTGGACATACGGGAGGCCAGCCAGGCTGCACAGACGGTGCCGAGCACGATGGCCGGAGCCAGACCCATGACGTATTTCCACAGCACGCCGCCTCTTCTGGCGTGGGAGCGCGTGCTGGAGATCGCCGTGAACAGAATGCTGGAAAGCGAGGTGCCCACGGCCAGATGCATGATGAGTTCCGGCGGAATATTTTCCTGAATCCGGAAGATCATGTTCAGCAGCGGCACGACCACAAGGCCGCCTCCGATGCCGATAAGCCCGGAGAGAAATCCGGCGGCGGCCCCGCAGAGCAGATAGAGCAGAAGAATGGTCATGGCAGTGACAGGGCGCTGAACTGTCGAACGAGCCCGCAGTAAGCGTTTTTCTCGTCCTGGATGGGGAAAACTGTGAAAATGCGGCGACGGACCGACAGAAGAGAGGCCGGTCCGGAATCCCGGACCGGCCGTAACGTCAGGCCAGAATGTCGGAGCTTATGGAAGCAATGTCGGCGCAGCCGGTGAGGGCCATGGCCGAGGTGAGCTGACCCTTGATGTCGGCCACATAGGCGGCCACGCCGTCGGTCTGTCCGCCGATGGCGGCCACGGAGAAGGGACGGCCGATGAGCACGGCCTTTGCGCCGAGAGCCAGCAGCTTGAGCACATCCGTACCGGAACGCACACCGCCGTCGGCCAGAACGGGAATTCTGTCGCCCACGGCTGCGGCGATGCCGGGCAGCACTTCCGCACTGCCGGGAGTGCCGTCGAGCACGCGGCCGCCGTGGTTGGAGACGACGAGGGCATCCACACCGGCGTCGATGGCGACGCGGGCGTCGGCCACGGTCATGACGCCCTTTATCATGAACTTCGCACCGCGTTCATGCACGAAGCGGGCGATTTCCGCCAGTTCTTCGGCACTCTTGGGAGAGACGGGACGGCCCTGCAGGCGCAGCGTCACGAGACCGGCGGCATCCACGTCCATGCCGACCACGGGACAGCCCGTAGCCGTGGCGGATTCCAGTCTGTTCCACAGGAAATCACCTTCCCACGGCTTGATGAAGGGAATACCCCAGCCCCCGGCCTTGCGGATGGCCGCAAAGGCGCAGTCGGGAATGAGGGAACCCACACCGTCGCCGCCGCAGCCGATGATGCCGGCCTTCTTGGAACCGCAGATGACGGCTTCGGCATAGGCGGCTTCATCCACGGGATTCTGAGAGGCGTCACCCATGTTGAAGGCTACGCCGCCGATGGGCGCGGCAAGCAGGGGCAGGGCCAGCTTGAGGCCGAGAACTTCGGTGGAGGTGTCGGGCTGTGCCGCAGTGTGGAGGCAGCGCATGGCCAGTTTTACATTGGCCAGAGCTTCCACATTGGCGCGGAAGGAGGAACCGGTGCCGAGACCGCCCATGCCGGGAACTTCACCGGCGCAGACTTTTCCGTCGCACTGGGGGCAGACACGGCAATGACCCTTCATGCGTTCACGGGCCAGCTGTTTGATGGATGCGTCCATGGTCATCTCTCCTGTACGGTAAAAGGTCGTTCCGTTCCGGAGCAGCGTCGGGAAACGGAGACCGGAACGAGAAGAATGCGTAAAAAAGGAATCAGGCCTGATGCCTGGCTTCCAGCTCGGCCGCGGCCTTGCTGACGGAGGCCTTGTAGCCTTCGCGTTCGGCACGGATGAGTCCGGCCACACGTTCGTCGTGCAGTGCAATGATCTGAGCGGCGAGCCAGGCGGCATTCTTGGCGCCGTTCAGGGCCACGGTAGCCACGGGGAATCCGGAGGGCATCTGTACCGTGGCGTACAGGGCGTCGAGTCCGCCGATGGTCGAACCGGCCACCGGGATGCCGATGACGGGCTTGATGGTACGGGCGGCCACGGCACCGGCGAGATGGGCGGCCATGCCTGCGGCGCAGATGTAGACCTGGCATCCGTCGGCTTCAAGCTCCTTCATGAGCTCTTCGGTACGCTCGGGGGTACGATGGGCCGAGGTGATGGTGTAGCGATAGGAAATGCCGAGCTTCTTCAGAACGTCGGCGCAGGGACTCACGACGGCGTCGTCGGAGGCGGAGCCGATGAAAATGGCAACTTGAGTCATGAAAAATCCTTGATGGCTTGCGGACGGCTGTGCCGTCCGGTGCGCCGGAAAGAGGCTTCCGGCGCGGCGGTGAATAAGGAGTATCAGGCGAGTCCCAGACGCTTCAGGCCCTTGAGTCCGATGTCGTTGCGGAACTGGCTGTGCTCCATGCTGAGGCGGTCCAGACCTTCGTAGGCGCGGTTCTGGGCGTCTTTGAGATTTTTGCCGAGGGCGGTGACGCAAAGCACGCGGCCGCCGTTCGAAAGAATGCGGTCGCCGTCTCTGCGGGTACCGGCCTGAAAGACCTGTACGTCGTCCAGTTCTTCGGCGCTGTCGATGCCGGAAATGGGCATGCCCTTGGGGTAGGAGCCGGGATAGCCGGCCGAGGTGAGAACCACGCCGAGGGCCGAGCGGTCCTCGATATCCAGTTTCATGGTGTCGAGACGACCTTCAAGACAGGCCGTGATCACCTCGACGAGATCATTCTTCAGGCGCATGAGCAGCGGCTGACATTCGGGATCGCCGAAGCGGACGTTGTATTCGAGGACCTTGGGACCGTCGGCCGTCATCATGAGACCGGCGTACAGAATGCCGGTAAAGGGCGTGCCGCGGCGCTCCATTTCCGCCAGAATGGGACGTGCCACGATATCGGCCATGGCATCGAGCTTTTCATCGGGCAGAACGGGCGCGGGACTGTAGGCTCCCATGCCGCCGGTATTGGGCCCCTTGTCGCCGTCGAACACGGCCTTGTGATCCTGAGCGGAAGGCAGAGGCAGTGCGGTCTTGCCGTCGCAGAAGCAGAGCAGCGAAACTTCCTCGCCCTTGAGGAATTCTTCAATGAGCACGGTACTGCCAGCGTCGCCGAAGGCCTTGTTCTCGAACATGAGATCGAGGGCGGCCTTGACCTCGTCGTCCGTCATGGCGACGATGACGCCCTTGCCTGCGGCAAGACCGTCGGCCTTGATGACGAGGGGGGCGCCGTGCGAGGCCGCAAAGGCGTCGGCGTCGGCACGGCTGGTGAACACGCCCGCAGCCGCGGTGGGAACACCGGCAGCCTGCATGACTTCCTTGGCGAAGGCCTTGCTTCCCTCCAGTCTGGCGCATGCCGCCACAGGACCGAAGCAGGGGATCCCCGCTTCCTTCATGGCGTCGACCACGCCGAGAGTCAGGGGAAGTTCCGGACCGGGCACGACGAGATCCACGTTCTTTTCTCTGGCGAAAGCCACAAGAGCGGGAATGTCGCTGTCCTTGATGGGAACATTGGTGGCTATGCCTGCCGTACCGCCGTTGCCGGGAGCCACGAACAGTTCGGTCACATCGGGACGCTGTTTCAGTTTCCAGGCCAGAGCGTGTTCACGGCCTCCGGAACCGATAATGAGTATGCGCATGGATAACCTTCCTTATTTCATGAACAGCATTTCCTGATAGCTGGGCAGCGGCCAGAGATCGTCGGCAACCATGGTTTCGATTCTGTCGGCCCAGTGGCGCAGCTCTTCCATGGCGGGGAGCACGGAACGGAGGCATGCCTGAGCGCTGGAAAGCAGCTGTTCTTCTTCGGGCGTCCAGTTCAGCGTCGATGCACGGTCTTCCAGCCTGCGGAGTGCGGATTCGAAGCCCGCAATGACGTCGGAGAGCTCTTTCAGAGAATCCAGACCGGCAGGGACGCCCAGAGCGGTGCAGGACGATACCGAGGAAGCCAGTTCCTGCCGGTAGCGCACGGCGGCGGGGTATATCTGGGTGCGGGCCATGCGTATGGCAAGGCTGCATTCGGTGTGCACGGTCTTGATGTACTGCTCGAGCTGGATGTCTTCACGGGCCTTGAGTTCCTGACGGGAGAAGACCTGATAGCGTTCGCACAGTGCCACCACTTCCGGCGAGGAAAACACCGGGACGGCATCGGGCGTAGCCGGATAGTTGGGCAGACCGCGGCGTTCGGCTTCTCTCTGCCAGATTTCGGAATAGCCGTTGCCGTTGAAGATGACGGCGCTGTCTTCCTCCATCACGTT
>JAXVQY010000182.1:0-5250 GCA_037303805.1 bacterium
GCACACTTCCCAGCTGACCTCGAAAAGATGAGTGCGTGAAGGTTGATTCATGAAAGCTCCATAAAAATGAATTCTGACAGGCACGGCCTCGCTTCCTCCGAAAAGAAGGAAAGCGGGGCCGTATCTGTCAGTTTCTTGTCATGTTACTGGTTGGCCTTCGCAAAGAGTCGTATGCGGAAGTCAGCCAGAATGTTCATAAAGTTTGTGTAGGCTTCAAGCGCCGATTTGTAGGGGGAGAAATACTTGTGCACATTGCCGTCCGCCGACCGGGGAGTACTCATGTAGTAAAGATGGTCGGAGGTCTGCAGTCTTCTCCAGTCTTCGTTGAGCATGGGATCGTTGACGTATTTCACGAGTCCGAGGCACTCGTACAGGGCACGGAAGGCGTCCTTCTGCATGTCGTTGCCGAGCCAGGCGGAAAGGTCGCGTTCGGCATCGGCCCACGAGGTGTAGCCCGGAATGTCCAGCTCGTCGCGGGCCGGATAGCGGTCGGCCGCCTCGGATATGGTGAGGAAGTCGAGATCGGGATCACTCAGCACGCAGTCCGGCAGGGCCCGCATGAAGTCGAAGATGCCGGTGTCGGCCCACTGATGTTCTCCGAACGTCTCATAGTCCATGAACAGGTTGATGACGTCGCCGTTTCCCTTCACCTGCTTCAGCCATTCCGCAAAGGTGTCGGCCATGAGCGGATAGGACGGCCATTCGCGGTTGGAGAAGCGGAAGGCTATGTCGTCGGAAAGCGAGTAGCTGCGCAGCATGAGCTTCATGTCCGGGCAGCCCTGGGGCTGGTAGACGAAGTGGGGACTGCGCCAGCCGAGCGAACTGCTCGTGCCTTCGGCGAGGATGGTGGTATAGCCCATGTCATGGGCGATGCGCGCCACGTCGTTGTTGTACACAAGCTCGGTATTGCGGAAGGCGCGGGGGCTCTGGCCGAAGAGTTCCTGCATCTTTTCATGGTGACGGCGTACCTGGGCACGGAACTCGTCCTCGGAGAAGAGGCAGGCGAGAGAATGATTGTCGGTCTCGTCGAGAAATTCCACGCAGCCGGTGCGGGCCAGTGCACGGAAGCTGTCCAGCACTTCCGGAGCGTATTCCATGAACTGATTGATGACGATGCCGGTGAGTGAGAAGGAGACGCGGAATCGTCCCTGATGGCGTTCGATGAGCTCCAGAAGCAGGGCGTTCATGGGCAGGTAGCATTTTTCCGCCACCTTGCGTATCACGTCCCGGTTCTGCTGAGCGTCCTCATAGTCGTTCCTCGCCCCGATGTCGAAAAAGCTGTAGGGGCGGAGGCGGTAGGGCTGATGAACTTCAAAGTAAAAGCATACGGAAGGCATGGCTTAACTCCGGGCATTGGGACAGACATGAGCGTAGGCGTCAAGAATACCGTCGGCGGCGCATTCCCAGGTGAGGGACTGCAGAGCCTGCTGACAGCGTCTGAGACTTTCGGCGGCCATCTCGGGATAGTTCAGCACGTCAAGGATCCTGTCGGCCATGCGGCGAACGTCCCAGAAGTCCACGGTAAGCGCTCCGGGGAGCACTTCGGCGCAGCCGGACTGCTTGGAAAGCAGGATGGGCGCACCGCACTGCAGCGCTTCCAGCGGCGCAATGCCGAAAGGCTCGGACACGCTGGGCATGACGTACAGCGAGGCCAGGGAGTACATGTGCTGTACGTCCTTGCCGCGCATGAAGCCGGGGAAGTGGAAGCGGCTGCCCATGCGCAGTTCCGCAACGCGGCGGATCATGCGGGGGAGCAGATCGCCGTTTCCGGCCATGATGAAGCGCACGTCGGGCATTTCATTGAGCACGAGTCGAGCGGCTTCCACAAAGTATTCCGGTCCCTTCTGGAAGGTGATTCGTCCCATGAACAGCACGCGCTTCTCATTGCGGATGAGTTCGGGAATATCGAAGGTCGGTATTTTGTCATGCAGAAATGCGCCGTTGTACACGATGGAGATTTTTTCCGGGGGCACGCCGTAGCGTTCCACGGCCACCTGCTTGGTACGTTCGCTCACCGCAATGACATGGTCGGCGGCCTGAAGGCCGTCACGCTCGATGTTGTAGATCTTGTCATAGCCGTGATCGCCGCAGCGGTCAAATTCCGTGGCATGCAGATGCGCGATGAAGGGCAGGCCGCTCAGACGGCTGGCCGTCATGGCGGCCGGATAGGTCATCCAGTCGTGGGCGTGAATGATGTCGGCCTTCTTTTTCATGTGCTCTTCCAGCACCACGGCGGAAGCAGCCGTGGTGAAGCGGTACACTTCGTCCATGAGATCGTCGTGGTAGCCGCCGCGGAAGTGACTGATTTCATCGACATACTGCTCGTGTTCATTGAACACGTCGGGATCGATGCCGAGCTGCCCGAAATCGGAACTGCCGTAGGGGTTGAGATTTGCGCTGACGGGACGCATGAAAAGGTGGGAGAATTCGTCGGATTCCTGCTGCCGACGGACCTTTTCCACGGCTTTCTTCAGAGCTCGGGAAATAGGCACTCCGGAAGCGGAGCGCAGAAACGTTCCTGAAGCCGGTTTGTCGGCCTTCATGCTGGGAAGAATGAAGGCAATGTCCACGCCCCGTTCCGTAAGGCCCTGCGTTATCCCGTAGCAGGCCGTTCCCAGGCCGCCGCTGATATGTGGCGGAAATTCCCATCCAAGCATCAGAACGCGCATATGATATCCCCCGTTTGGTCGGGTAAGGAAAAACTGAATTAACGGAGTTCAGAGCCGTTTTTCTGGAAGGCGTCCAGCCAGCGTTTCCATTCTCCCGTGTTGGATTGTCTGACGAGCAGCAGCAGACGCAGAGCTTCGGCAGAACTCCATGCCTGTGCGATGCAGCCCCCCGGCGTGTGGGGCTCCTGCCCGTCGAAAATTTCGGAAATGCTTCCCAGTCCGGCTTCTCCGAGGTGGACCGAGAAAAGAGGCGTGAGCGTGTCGAGCGCATCTCGTACGGCTTTGTCCGAGCGGGCCGTCTTCACGACGGCATCCATGTACGCTCCGGCAAGCCAGGGCCATACGGTGCCCTGATGATAGGCCTTGTCGCGCAGATTCTGCGGCCCCTGACAGACGGGACGGTATGCTGCATCGGACGGCGCAAGCGTCCGCAGGCCGAAGGGCGTGAGCAGGTTGTCGCGCACGCACTTCACCACGGCGGCCTGTACTTTCTGCGGCAGAGGCGAGAAGGGAACGGCCACGGCAAAGATCTGATTCGGACGGATGTGACGGCCCGGTCCCTCTTCGGGGTGCCAGGTGTCGTACAGGCCTCCGCCCATGACGGCGGCATCTTCCTCCGAGGGACGGAATACCCGGTTGAAGGCCTTTTTCAGGCGCGGGAGCAGGGCGGTTTCTTCGGGCGGCGTTTCCCCGAATTCCTCGGCAAGTTCGGCGGCGAAGGAAAGGGCGTCGAACCACAGGGCATTGAGTTCCACGGCGCAGCCGTTGCGGGGGGTGACGGGTATGCCGTTGATGGAGGCATCCATCCATGTGAGCTGCGTTCTGTCGTTTCCGGTATGGAGCAGACCTTCTGCGTCGACATACACCAGCATGTTGCCGTCTTCATCGGGCATGGTGCCCGCGGCAAAGTGACGGAGGATGTCCTTGATCACGGGCCAGCAGTTCTTTTTGATGAAATGCTTTTCCTTCGGACAGGCCATGGCGAAGCGGTGTACGGCGAGCATGTACCACAGGGAGGCGTCGGCGGAATTGAAGGTCGCCTCACCGTTGCCCGCTCCGAGCAGATTGGGAACAAGCCCGTTCTTCACGGTGCCCTTTATCTGACGGAGAACGGCCTTGCCTTCCTTTACCCTGCCGGAAAGGAACGTCAGTCCGGGAAGAGCGATGAACGTGTCTCTTCCCCAGGGGCCGAACCAGTGATAGCCCGCGGGAACCACGGGTTCGCCGCCGGTGGTGGTGAGAAAGCGGTCGTTTTCGCGGCGAAGATGTTCAAGCAGCGCTTCCTTGAACACGCTTTTCGGTGCGGTGGCGATATGGCGTTCCCACAGCGTTTCCGGAGCCTCATACAGAGGTTCCGTTCCTGCGGATATCCAGATGGGGCAGTCCACGCTCAGGCCGGTGACGAATTCTCCGGGCATGAGCAGGTCTTCCTCGAAGTCGTAGCCGCGTTCCTTTTCTACAGGATAAAGCACCTTGAAGTACCAGTCGGGAGCGGCGGTGAAGGTCGAACGCTGAAGCGTGGGGTGGGAAATCTGCATGACCAGCGCAGGGATGTCTTCATCCGGCCGGAAGGAAAATCCGGGATAACTGCCGTTCTCTATGCCGAGAGCCCGCACGAACGCGGCACGGGAGGGGGCGGCGGCATGAAGGTGATTGATGTTGCGGCCGTTGATGAGAGGGCGGATCGTAAGACGTACGGTGCCGAGATCACGGGCGGCGGGGGAGTCGGAAAGGGCGTAGCGGATAAGCAGACGGCTGGAGGCCCGGTCGAGAATCAGCGAACGCAGAAGGACGATTTCGTCGCCCCCTTCTCCTCCGAGACTGAAGGCACAGGTAACACCGTCGTGGCTGCATGTGACTTCCCTGAGGAAACGCCATCCCTCGGGATAGACGACGCCGGGATGCAGACGGCTGGAAAGAGGAATATCGCGTCCCTGCACATGGATGAAGTCTTCGACGGCGGACAGGAGCATGTCTTTTCCCGAAGGAGTCTGTACGGCCAGCAGCCCGTGATAGCGACGGGTATTGCACCCCGACACGGTGCCGGAAGCATAATCACCCCGGCTGTTGGTAAGAAGCCATTCCTTGTTCATGCCGCCGGTGGGATAGGATGCGTCTGGATGAATGCGATATTCCATGGGAAGTTCTGAAACTCCTGAATTCCTGCCGAGAGGAAAAAAGATGTGGTGCCCGAGAGGCACGGATTATATATAAACTGGTGAAGAAAAGAGCGTACTCCGTTTTTGACGTCGGGAAAAGCCCTTTCTCCATGAGAATGATATCCCGTTTATGCATGTATGGCAATGTCGGCGTCGCTGTGCTATCTGCATGGTCATGCAGGGGAGGACTATATGAACATGCTTGTGGCCGATATGGGCGGAACACAAAGTCGTTTTTTTATGTTTTCTTGTGAAGACAAAGAGATATCCATAAAAAAAGGGGTGGTGCTGCCTTCGTTATGTTCGTCGTTCGAGGCGTTGATTGAGAAAATTTATTCAAACTGGCCGGAAGGGGAAAATAAACTGAAAGAAATTTCTCTTCTGGTTTTTGCGGCGGCCGTCCTTCACGGGCCCGGCCGCCG
>JAXVQY010000183.1:0-35877 GCA_037303805.1 bacterium
AGAAGTAAATACTTCTTATTATTGAAAACGTATTTTTATAATGTAATAAATGATTGATACTATAATAGTATGATATTATAAAATGTCAACTAATAGGTTTCTTGAATCCCATGAATGGAAGAGTATTGAAAGATTCAGGATCATAAATTCACACTGAAGACACATATAGTAGAGTCACGGATGATTTCCGGCATTGGAAAGTGCATGTATCCGGAAGAGATCAAAGTCCGATATGGACATCTTTTCGGATATTCCGCACTCTTTGATGAAGATGGAACTGCTCCGACTATACAGCTATGACCGGAGAGTTTGTTGCTTTGAAAGCGTATCCTTCATGAACAATGTGGCAATGAAGGAAATGAGGCTTCCGGCAAGCAGAAGACGGAAGGCGCTGCCGTAGGCCTGCATGGTGGTCATGCCCTCGTTCAGACTGTCGGCCACGAGTATTCCCAGAATCGTCTGCATGAGTGCCGAGACCACAGGACCTGTCGTATTCAGAAAACCGCAGGCGGAGGCCAGCGCCGAGGTCGGGACGCTTTCCTTGACCATGGTGAAGCTGAGGGGCCCCATGCAGTTGGTGACGATGCTTATGATCAGTCCTGCCGCGGTCAGTTCGACAAAAGAGAGCGTTTTTTCGGTATGCAGACAGAGATACCCCAGCGCCAGAGTTTCGAGCAGGGCGGCCAGCATGAGAAAGAATTTTCTGGAATGCACGACATGATCGGAGAGCCACGGGAACACCAGCAGCAGGGGAAGGGGGGCCAGAGACATGATGGACATGCTGAATCCGGTCATATCTTTGGACAGTCCGTTGGCCTGCATGAGATAGCTGCCCCACCAGGCGGTGAGCAGGGTAAACAGGTTGCCGATCATGAACATGAACCACAGGACGATGAGCCAGAAGTTTTTCATGCGGATGATGACGGCGATACCGCTTTTCAGGGCCTTTACATTGTCGCGTACGGAGCACGGAGACGGATCGGCAGTACAGCTGTCTTCAGCCAGCAGAATGTACATCATGACGCCCAGAAGCACCGTGAACAGGCCGACGATCAGAAGGGCCGCCCGCCATCCCACAGCACCGGTGAACACAACGAGGGGTGTTGAGGCCATGAGCGTTCCGGCAGCACCGCAGCCCGTAAGAATGGAACAGTACTGAGCGTAGCGTTCGGCGGGCACGAGTGCGGCCAGCAGCTTGTAGGCGGGCACGTTGCAGGCGAGCGTCAGGCCCAGCAGAAACCGGCATGCCACCGCGGGCATCAGACTTTCGCAGAAGGTGAACAAGATGCAGCAGAGACCGGAGAGAATCTGATAGAGAACCAGCGTACGTCTTCCGCCAAGGATATCCGTGAGCATGCCGGAAGGAATCTGCGTGACGGCATACCCCAGCATGGTGGCCGAACTGATGACGCCGAATCCGGCGGTATCCAGAGAAAAGGCCTCCATGAGGTCGACGGCCAGCACGGAGGGATATACCCGCTGGAAAAAGCTCAGAGCATAGGCCGTGCACAGCAGGAGCAGAATCCATACGGGATTGACGAGTTTGAAACGGGCAGTCATGGCATCTCCGTCACGGGGCAGAGGTCAGGCCGGGAGCACCGGCCTGACCGTCGGAAGGGATCACATCATGCTGGGAAGCCAGAGCGATATGATGGGGAAGGAAAGCAGAATGATGACGTGGACCACATCGCACAGGATGAAGGGAATGACGCCGGAGAAGATTCTGCCCATGGGAACGTTCGACACGCCCTGTATGACATAGAGGTTGAGGCCGACGGGGGGCGTGATGAGACCCATTTCCGTGACGCGGACGACCAGAATGCCGAACCAGATGGGATCGATGCCCACACTCAGTATCAGAGGATAGAAGATCGGGACGGTGAGAAGAACGATGGCCATGGAATCCATGAAGCAGCCGAGAAGCACCATGATGAGCAGGATGAAGATCAGAATCAGCATGGGGCTGCTTACGACGCTGGTGATGGAATCCGAAAGGGTCATGGGAAGGCGGCTGACGGTGAGGAAGTAGCCGA
This sequence comes from bacterium, assembly GCA_037303805.1. GTDB lineage: Bacteria > Desulfobacterota > Desulfovibrionia > Desulfovibrionales > Desulfovibrionaceae > Mailhella. The sequence continues at coordinate 2,034 of JAXVQY010000183.1, forward strand.
AGATCATGGCGCCGAGCATGATGGTGAGGCACATGCCCTGTGTGCGGACGGTGTCGATGAGACTTTCCTTGAGGAACTGTCTGCGGGAGGTCTTGCGGCAGAGAATCAGGCCGATGACGAACGCACCGAAGGCACCGACGCCGCCGGCCTCGTTGGGAGAGAAGATGCCGGTGTACAGGCCGCCGACCACCAGGATCATGAGCAGAATCACGCTCCACACGCGGGAGAGCGACTGAACCTTTTCCTTCAGAGGACAGGAACCCGCGGCGGGACCGGCTTCAGGGAAACGTCTGACCCAGATGCGGACCACGGCCATGTAGAGAAGCATCTGAAGAATGCCGGGCAGCATGCCGGCCATGAACAGTTTGCCGATGGACTGCTCCGTGATGATGCCGTAGATGATCATGACGGTGCTCGGCGGAATGAGTATGCCGAGTGTGCCTCCGGCGGCGATGCAGCCCGTAGCCAGGGTGTTGGCGTATTTGGACTTCATCATTTCAGGCAGGGCGACGACGCCCATGGTGACGGCGCAGGCTACGGAAGATCCGCAGATGGCGGCGAAGCCGCCGCAGGCCGCCACGGTCGCCAGAGCAAGTCCGCCCTTGAGCGATCCCATCCATTTGCGCACGGCCCTGAAAAGATCGTCGCTGATGCCGGACTTGAAGGCGAAGTTGCCCATGAGGACGAACAGAGCCACCACGGCGTAGGAGGTGTTGATGAACGTCTCATAGGGGACGCTTCCCAGCAGGGCGAATCCGGGCTCGACGCCGGATATGGCCATGAAGCCGGCGACGCCGGAAACGATCATGGCGACACCGATGGGCACGCGCAGGCAGATCAGTATGAGAAGGAAAAATATCCCCAGCCATCCTATCATCAGAGAACTCACTGCTGATCCCCCTTGATCATATCGCCCATGGTAATGACTGTCGTCAGCGCAAAGGTGAAGATGAAGAAAACGCCTATGGGCCACATGGGCAGACCGAGATCCGGCGTGATGGTGTTCATGACGATCAGTTCGTCCACGAGATCAAAGCTCTTCCAGGTGATGATACCCATGGTGAGGACGACCACGGCCTCGGAAATCACAAACACGATACGCTTTATCACATCGGGAAGATGAATATAGATGAGGTCGACGCAGACGTGGGCACCCTTGAACGTGCAGTAGGCCACGGAGGCGGGAACCATGATTCCCATGCAGATTTCCGTAAGTTCCGTGGACCAGACAAGCGGATTGTTGAAGAAGTAGCGCATGCCTACGTCCATGGCGGTCAGAAGCATCATGACCATGAGGGCGGCACAGGATAAACCGATCATGATGTTGACAAGTACATGTATGATTTTTGAATACATATTCACCTTCCCCGTTTGGTGATGGCAAAGGGGCCGTGCCGTCGGGGCGGCACGGCCGAAGTGAAGATATTATTTACCCTGCATCATGCGCAGCACGACGGGGGCTTCCTTTTCATAGCCCTTGTCGGCGCAGGTCTTGAGCCATTCATCCCACAGAGGCGTCAGCAGCTTGGTCCAGCGGGCGTTTTCCTCGTCGGAGAGGCGGATGACTTCGGCGCCTTGGGCTTCGGCGTCCTTGAAGAGACTGCGCTGGTTGTAGGAGAACGTTTCGGCAAGTTCCTTGGAGCCGGGGATGCCGGAATGAGCGTCGATGGCCTTCTTGGCGGCATCGGGCAGGGAGGCGTACTTGCCTTCGTTCATGATGATCAGGAACAGCGTGCAGCCGCGCGGGATGTTGTTCGTGGCGTAGCGGGCCACTTCATAGAAACGGTAGGAAAGATAGGAGTCGATGTCGCCGAGAATGCCGTCGATGGTACCTTTCTGAAGAGCCATGTAGCAGTCGGGCATGGGCATGACCACGGGAGAGGCGCCCAGAGCCTTCAGCATGTCGAGATAGGCACCGGCGGCACAGCGGATTTTTTTGCCCTTCAGATCTTCCAGGGTACGGATGGGCGTCTTGGAAATGAGCACGCCGGTACCGGGATCACCGGAAAACATGGCGATGACCTTGTTGGAAGAGAAAGGCTTGGCGGCGGCGGGAACCTTGTCGGTGATGGCGTACAGTCTGTCCACCGCGTCCATGGCGGTATCGAAGCCCATGCCGGGCTGATTGATGATTTCCATCAGCAGGTTCATGCCGGGATACGATCCCATGGTGACCCAGGACATGTCGGCGATGCCCTTGCGCACGGCCTGCCACGCCTGATTGCCCTTGGTCAGCGTCTGGTTGGCGTAGAAGTCGATTTTGATGCTGCCGTTGGAGTCTTTTTCAATCTGTTCTATCCAGGGTTTGATGCCGTGGACCGTGGTCCATGCGTTTTCCGTATTCTGGGTGGCGAATTTCAGAGTCACCGAGTCCGCGGCTGCGGCAGGAGTGGAAAAACCGAACAGAGCGACGGCTGCCAGAGCGACGGCGTGACGAACGGAAAAGAACATACGTTACTCCTCGTTTCGAGTTGAATGTCGGAAGGGCGAAGTCCGCTTCGCCCCTTGATGATCGGTTACTGAGCCTTGGGCCACACGAAGTTGTCCATGTAATAGTGGGTCGGTTTGATGGCGTAGCGCTCGTAGGGGACGGGGACCGTATACATTTTGCACCGGCCGTCTTCCTGCTTCTGTTCGATCCACTTGAGCCAGTGTTCGTTGTCTCGTTCCGGATAATCTTCGCGGAAGTGCCCGGCCCGGGATTCCTTGCGCATGATGGCGGCCCGCAGACACAGTTCGGTAAGCAGAACGGTGGACGTCGCTTCAAACAGCTTGGCGAGCTGGTGCGGATCCGACGCCCCGAGCTGAGGAACGAATTCTTCCTTGATCTGTTCCACATGCTCGAGTCCGCGGCTCAGGCCTCTGCCCGTCTTCATGAGGGCGATGTCGGGAGCACTCATGACTTCGCGCATGTCGGAGATGATGGACTTGGGCAGAATGCCGTCCTTGCCGAGCAGATCGGTGTAGGCACGGACCTTGTGTTCGGCGAGATCCCGGTCGAAGGCACCTTCGTCGCAGCCTGCGGCGTAATGAGCCGCGGCTTCTCCGGCGCTGTATCCCGTGGTGGAGGTGATGCATGTTGCCCAGCCGCCCATGTAGACGCCGGGATCGGGGTTGCGGGCCAGACCGGCGGCGTACAGACCGGGAACGCTCGTGGCGCCGTCCAGGTCGGCCACGATGCCGCCGTAGGTATGACGGACCTGCGGCATCCACTGCAGCTGCTGTTTGAAGAAGTCTATGCCGAGTTCGCGCAGCTTGCGGTCATTGAGTCCCATCCAGCCGGCGGTCGGACGCATGACTTCCACGTCTTCCGGCTTCATCTGACTGCAGTCGAAGGTGATGGGACCGTTGCCGGCGCGCACTTCGCAGACCATGCCTCTGGTGTTGTAATGAGGATCGGCCTTGGCGCCGAAGCGGGGGGAATACTTGTGCATGAAGTCCTCACCCTTGCGGTTGAGGAATCTTGCGCCCTTGGGCAGAAGACCGGTCTGTCCTTCCCAGGCAAAGTCCACCGGCACGTTCCAGACCTTCCAGAATTCGAAGTTGCGCATGGCGCAGCCTGCGTTCCAGGCAATGGACACGCCTTCGCTGGCAGGGGTGTTCTGATGATAGGAGGGCTTCCAGCCGCCGGTATTGGTGGCGAGGACCACGGCGCGGGTCCTGATGTAGACGGGAACGCCGCTCTGCGTGTGGAAGCCCACGGCTCCGGTGACTCTGCTGCCGTCGGTGATGATGTCGGTGATGACGGTGCGTCCTATGCGGCGGACGCCGAGCTCCTGACAGTGTTCCTTCAGAAGACGGGCCTTTTCAATGCCGCCCATGCCGTAGGGATGATAGTAGTAGTAGCGGATATGATCCAGAGCACGCTGCGGAATGAAGCAGAGTTCGCCTTTTTCATTGCGCTTGAATTTATGTCCCCAGCTTTCGAAATCCTGGAAGCGTGCGTAGGACTCGCTCAGAATCTTGGAGAGAATTTCCTGATCGGCAAGACCGTCGTAGTAGTAGACGAGGTCGGCAAGCAGATCGTCCAGCTTCATGTCGGGCTGCTTCACGATCATGTCGCCGCCGGAAAGACCGCCCAGTCCGCCCCAGTCCCGGGGGCCCTTGTCCACCACGAGAACGTCGCACAGGCATTCCTTGGCCCGTTTGGCGGCCCACATGCCGCTGAAACCGCAGCCGATCACCAGCACATCGGTCGAATATTCATAACAGTTACTTCTGGACATGATCCATCTCCTTTCCTTCATGAGCAGGTTCGATCTGGTCGAGCGTTCTGGCAAAGCGTTCCTTGAAGGGATGAACATAGATCGCGTCGCTCGGGCAGTGCAGTTCGCAGTTGAAGCAGGTCATGCAGTCGTCGGTATAGGTAACGACGGATTTGCTGCCGCAGGTCATGCAGCGCAGGGATTCGCTGAAGGCGGCCTCGAGATCCAGTCCCTGCTTTCTTTCCGCAAACGGTTTTTCCGATGTTCCGGGCTGACGTTCGTAGCGCGGAAGCTTCGTCATGTTTTTCCCGGGCAGTCTGTCTTCCGGCACTACCGGAGCCTTTTGACCGCGCCGTGCGGCCATATCGGCGCCGATAAGCATGCGGTCCATGGATTCCGCGGCTTCGCGTCCTCCGGCAATGGCCTGCACCACGGAGGCGGGACCGGTGACGGCATCGCCCGCCGCGAAAATGCCCCAGGTCGGCGTGGCGAAGGTGACGGGATCAGCCTTGAAGCGTCCGCGTTCCACGGGAACATCATGGGCAAAACCTTCCAGTTCGGTGGCCTGTCCGATGGCGAAAATCACGGCATCCGCGTCCAGCGTCAGCGTATCGGCGTTGTCGAAGGTCGGCGCGAAACGGCCTTCCGCATTCGTGACGGAAAGGCAGCGCACGAATTCCATGCCCGTGACGCGATCCTTGCCCAGAATGCGGGCGGGGCCGAAGCTGTGATGAATCTGAATGCCTTCTTCTCTGGCGTCGGCCTGGTTGTGAGGATAGGCGGGCATGTGTTCTTCATCCTCGAGGCAGACCATGTGTACTTCTTTCGCGCCCAGATTCACGGCCGATATGGCGGCATCCACGGCCACGTCGCCGCCGCCGACCACGATGACTTTGCCGTGCAGCGTCGGCGCTTCCCCGGAGCGTATGGAGCGCAGAAATTCCAGTCCCCAGAACACGCCCGGAAGCGAGGAGCCTTCCAGCTCGACCTTGCGGCTCACGGTGGTCCCCGGTGCAAGGAATACGGCCTTGTAGCCGCGTTTTTTCAGCTCGGAAAGAGAAATGTCGGCATGTTCGCCGATGCGTGTATTATAGAAGAACGTGACGCCCATGCGTTCAAGACGTTCCACCTGGGCAAGCACCACCTGATCCGGCAGTCTGTAGGCCGGGATACCGTAACGCAGCATGCCGCCCGCTTCGGGCATGGCCTCGTACACGGTCACGGCATAGCCTTTGGACGCCATGTAGTATGCACAGGACAGCCCGGCAGGTCCGGCGCCGACCACGGCCACCTTTTCCAGATGCCTGAGCACGAACGGAGCCTCATCCTGGTCTGCGGCAAAATCGCCCATGAACTGTTCCAGGGCGTTGATGTTGACCGCGGCGTCCACAGCGGCGCGGGCGCACTTGCTCTCGCAGGGATGAAAGCACACTCGACCGGTGATGGCCGGGAACGGATTGGCACGCTTGAAGTTTCTTGCGGCTTCGTCGACCCGTCCCTGCTGGATCAGATAGTTGTTGTGACGAATTTCCACGCCGGCAGGGCAGGCAGCCATACAGGGAGAAATTTCTTTCTGACGGGTATCCAGCCGGAATACGTCCAGCGGGCATGTTTTTGTGCATGTGCCGCACCCGGTACATGCCGCGGGATCGATCGAGTTGATCATGCTTTTCTCCTTGGCAAACGGTTGTTCCGTCCGGCCCACATTGCGACCGTCCGGTATCGTAAGAAAAGCAAGGATCGTGCCAGTTTTTCTATCCTGCTCTTTTCATTTTACTTCTTGAGAAAAAGAAGAACAAGGTAAAGGAAAAATGTATAAAATTCATACAAAATACCATTTTTTTGTATGCTTTTCATACACTTTCTTTTGTGCTATGATGTGTTTTGACTGATAACTGCATAGTATTTCGAATATTTTTGGGGGGAGACGGTATGACCGTTGAGGAACTTGTCCGGCGCCATCCCGACACGGTTCATGGGGTGTGCAGAGCGCTTTTCGGAGCGATTCCTTCCATATCCATACTTATGGAAATGACGGGGACGGACGAAGCTGTCTGGATTCAGGATTTTCCTTTTGAAGGGCAGGACGTCCGGGAACTTCCTGGACGGATGAGTCTGTCGGGCACCGTGGCCGAGGTCCCCGGAGCTTCGGCTCTGTTTGCCGCTCTCCCCGAGGGGACGGACAAGCTTTTCGGCTGTCTTCGGCTTGCCGCATCCGGCAGGGAAGTCGAGGCCGTGGAGTTTCTGATCGATACGGCCACGCGACTCAAGCGCGACGTCAGCCCGGCCACCATCAATGCCCTGACGCTGCTGTCCATGCGGACGCTTCTCAACGTTCCCGTGGCGCCTCATGATGCGGAGGCCGCCGGGCGCTACATGATCATGTGCCTCAGCTTCTTCCGACTGGCCATTACGGCCGGATGCCACGTTCCCCGGCCTGCACTGGTGTTCTTCCGTGTCCGCGGACTCATGCATATCGTGGGAGACCGTCGTCAGGAGGCTCTGGCGGAACTGCTCATCGGTGCCGTGAACATGTGCAACCATGCGGGACACAACAATCTCCGCTATCATCAGATCATGCGTCACGGCAGGGAAGTTCTGCTTCGTTCCGACAATGCGGAAGACATTCTTCGGGCCGCGCCCTTTCTGGGCATATATGCCTTCATGGAAGGCGCGTATGCCGAGGCGCTGCGGCAGTTTCATCTGGCGCTGGATCAGATGGTGCAGGGACATGAGGACATCATGGAACTGTTCTGTCTGCGTCATGTCTGCTTTTCCGCATTCAATCTCGGCATGTTTGAGTTTGCCGAACATCAGCTGCAGGCCCGTCTGCGCCAGTATGCGCCGCGCAGCGATAATCAGCTGGCCCGGACCATCCGCGGTCAGCTGGCCGGCTGTCTTCTGCGTACCGGCAAGCTGGATGCGGCGCTGGAGCATCTTGATACGGCGCAGTTCGGCATTTCTCCGAGTCACGACATCGTGAGCTGGATAAGCAACAGCAGGCAGCTTGCCTATTACCATCTTTTGCGCGGCAATGTGGAGAATGCCTACCGTGTGCTGAGTTCCGCGCTTGAGGAGTCCCGGAATCAGCATTATGACCGGCCGCTCTATTTGAGCTGCGTGGTACTGGAACTTCTGGTGCGCTTCCATGAAGAGGGGTATCCGTCCCTGCCCTGCTATTCTCTGAAAGAGGAGATAGACCGCTGTCTTCACGGACCGAACACGTTGCTGCACGGCGTTGCCCTGCGCATTCAGGGAGATCTGCTGCTGGAACAGGATCCCGAGGAAGCGGAGCGCTGCTACCTGCTCAGCATGAAGACGTTGCAGAACGTGAGCGTGCTGGAACTTTCCAAGACGTATGTGAGCGCCTCACGTCTGGCCGTCCGTCGCGGAGACCGGACAAAGGCGTATCTGTATGCCCTGTATGCCTGGCCGTACCATGAGCAGCTGTTTTATATGTGGTCCGCCGAAGTCGAGGAGCTGATTCCGGAGAGTCTGCGGAATTCCGGCAGGGATGCTCTGACGGGAGAGACCATTGTCCGCAGGTATCATGAAAATCTTTCGGCCATACCTTATTCGCCGACCTTTTCGACCTTTGCCATCAATCTCATCATGTCCTCCTGTCATGTCCTCGGGGCTCAGCACGGCTTTCTGTTTTTTGTGGGCGGTGAAAGCGACACGCCGCAACTCATGGCATCCGTGGGCACGGACGACGCGGCCGACGGCGACAGCAATCTTCCCGAGCTGCAGGAATTCGCCAGACTTGTCCGGGAAGGAGCTCCGCAGATCATGGACAAGGTGTTCGACTACCGCTATCCGGGAGACGGAGGGCGCATGGTCGTGGGCATTCCCGTGGAGTCTCTCAGCGGCGGGCTTTATGTCCTGTGTCATGATCATCTGACGGATCCCGTCGTGCGGTATGTGATCAGTACGGACCTTCTCAGGGAACTCGGAAGGCTTGCGGGGGCGGCCATGATCAGAAACAGCATGCCGCAGCTTGCCGCCCGCAGAGACGAACCGGGGGCGAACGGGACAGGACGTACGGAAATCATTTATATTTCACCCAAAATGAAAGATGTGCTTGATCGGGTCGATCTCATTGCGGATACCGATGCGTCGGTATTCATTTCCGGGGAGTCGGGATCGGGCAAGGACCTCATAGCCAGGCGTCTGCATGAAAACAGCGGAAGGATGGGGGAATTCATCAGTCTGAACATGGCCGGACTTTCGGGAGAACTTTTGACCAGCGAGTTGTTCGGTCATGAAAAAGGAGCCTTCACGGGGGCGCAGAATGCCAAGCCCGGCCTTATTGAACTTGCGGACAAGGGAACTCTTTTTCTGGACGAAATCACCGAATGTTCGCCGGAAATACAGGCTTCGCTTTTGAGAGTGCTGGAAAACAGGACATTTTACCGTGTGGGAGGAACCCGTCCCGTCAGTGTGGACTTCCGGCTCGTGACCGCTTCCAACCGCTCTCTGAACGAGGCTGTGGAAAGCGGCAGGTTCCGCAGAGATCTGTATTTCCGCATCAGCAGCATTGTGGTCAACGTCCCTCCGCTTCGGGAACGCAAGGAGGATATCAGCGCACTGTCCTTCTACTACCTGCACTATTTTGCCCACAGGCACGGACGGGTCTGCGTGCCCAAGTTCTCCCAGGAGAATCTTCAGAAACTGCTCGGTCATTCCTGGCCGGGGAATGTGCGTGAGCTGAAGAACGTCATTGAGGAGTCCGTACTTCTTTCCGGCGGACAGGTCGTGAACATCCCTCGAGGTATGGGCGGAGTCGCGGAACGTGTCGTTCCGGAAAAAACGGACGCCGGACATCCCGTCGACGACTGCATGAAGGATTTTCCCAGTCTCGCGGAGCTGGAAGAACGTTATATCCGCATGGTGCTTGCCATGACGAGCGGAAGAATCAACGGAAAGTCCGGGGCTCTTGCCGTGCTGAAGATGAATCGTTCCACGCTGTACGCACGGCTTCGGGAATACGGTCTGCGGTCTTCCTGATCTCCTTGCGGGGAGCTCCTGCGGCACGCTTTTTTGAGAATAGACCTCATCTCAGAGGGAGAAACGGATACGAGCCGGTCGGGAGACGTTCTGCGGCGACGGGTATGACATTTCTCCTGGCTGCCCCGGGGAGTGAGTCTGTTTCCGGAAAATTCAAGGTCTGCTTGTATCGTTCCCCCTCTGTCGTAGGGGCGAGAGGCGCAGTCGAGCGCTGCAGCGTTTCGGAAGGAAGATGTTATAATTTGAATGATCAAACTTTATGCGACCAATAAAATAAAAAGGACAGCGCAGTATTTCCCTGAAGGGAGCCCTGTCATGCTGACGAAATCCTGTCGTTACAGAAAGATGCACGATACCATCGTTCGACGAGGATGGAGTCGATGTGAATTGACAGAGACGAGTATGTGATTATGTTGATCTCAACTTTCTGATGAAGGAGTACAAGCGATGAAAGTCACGACGAGAAATATTATGGAAGGTGTGGTCACGGCCGTCAAAAAGGGCGCCGTCAACGATGAGATCGCCATTGATCTGAAGGGTGGTCTGAAGGTATCCGCCATCGTCACCGACAAGAGCACCGAAACGCTGAAGCTTCATTCCGGCCGGGAAGTGCTGGTCATGGTGAAGGGAGTGAACGTGCTGCTGGCCCGTGACGTGGACGGCTACATTCTTTCTTCCCGCAACATGCTGCCCGGTACGGTACGCCAGGTCAAGAAGGGGCAGATCATGGCCAGTGTCTCCGTTGAACTGGACAACGGCGACAAGCTGACCTCCGTCTGCACCGTGGACAGCGCCGAGGATGCCGGTATTGCCGAAGGTGTGCATGTCTATGCCGCCATCAAGGCTCCTCATGTGATTCTTGCCGCCAAGGAATAAGGTCATGTTCTGACGGCAACCGCTGAACCTCAGCGGTCGCCTCCGACGGGCGCCCGATGTGATCTCTCTTATCTTTAATGATAAGGAGGATCATGTCGGGCGCTTTTTTATATGGTGGTCCCGCCAGTGCGCACACGGCTTGCCGCCAGAGTGTTGCAGAGACCTTTCGGAAGTCTCCCGTGCAGCGGGACGCAAAAATTTTCTTTGGTGTTTTCAGAAAGCTCCGGTGCCTGCCCGTACCCGGGTATCCAAACAGGTCGACAGGAGACAGACGGAAGAATGCTGATGACGGATTTTGGGGCGCGTTAAAATTTTTGGCACGACGAGGAGGAGTGCACTCCTGTGGACTTTCCCGGCAGAAGCTTTTTCGGCGCTTATGGAGAAAAGAAACATAGATATTTTATAATGTTAATAGTTTCAATAAGTTGTTGCTTGTTGCTGGACGCAGGGAATCGTGTTTTTTCCGTTGAAGCCGTATCGAACGACGCCCGCAGGTCGAAGTTTGTTTCCAAGAATTTTTTTTCATAACTTCCTCGGGTCAACAGTATGACCGTACGCAATTTTTATATATAATATATTGATATTATTTATATAATTTTTATTTATCTCTTGCATGCTCCAATATTTTTTTGCGTACACCGCAGCGAAATCCGCCGGAAATGATAAGAAAATGAAAAAAGTAAAAAATTTTTTATTCTAATGAAACTAATACATTGCCACCATTCTTTATCTTTTTATTAATGATTCTTTATCATTTTATTATCAAATGCTGTTGCACTGTCATCCCATGGAAAAAGAGGGATTTTCCATAACGGTTTTTTAACCAACCAATTTTTTCAAAGGAATGACAAAATGAAAAAGCTTACTACGCTTCTTCTGGCCGCCGGCCTGGTGTTTGCCGCGTCTGCTCCTGCTTCCGCTGTTGATATCAAGATGGACGGCGAATACCTGATTCAGTTCACTCAGGGCAAGCGTTTCTCTGATCAGACTGAAACCAACAAGGACAAGTTCGACCGTGTTCATCAGCAGGTGAACATCGGCATGACCGCCACCGTGTCTGAAAACCTTTCCGGTTACTTCCAGTTCCGCTCCTACTGGGACTGGGGCGAAAACAACTACGGTGCCACCGATACCTACGGCTTTAACGGCGACAGAAACAACGAAATCTATCTGCGCCAGGCCTACATCGACTGGATCGTGCCTCAGACCACTGTGAAGGTTCGTATGGGCCGTCAGAACATCGGTCTGCCTGCTCTTGCCGACGGCAAGAACATTGCCTTCTGGTCCAAGGATCCTTCCGACGGCATCACCATTTCTTCTCCTGTGACCGACTGGCTGTCCCTGAGCGGCTTCTGGGCTCGTCCCGCTCGCCTCTCTGCTGACGGCAAGCAGCTGACCAACAGCTCTGAGTCCATCGATGTCTTCGGCCTCGTTGCCGACATGAACTTCGACGGCTTCCAGGTGACTCCTTTTGTGGCCTATGCTGCCGTCGGCGACGGCATGGATCCCACCGGCTGGACCAACAACAACAAGTATCTTGTCGGTAAGAGCAGCACCTACTGGGCCGGTATCACCGGTGCCATGACCTACTTCGATCCCTTCACCGTGAAGGCCAGCTTCGTGTACGGCGATCGTGACTTCACCAGCGACGAGACTTCTGCTCTGGTCGGTCAGCCCAGCCAGCACGGCTACTTCATGGAAGGCAGCGTGGCCTACAAGACCGCTTACGGTACTCCTGAACTGCTGGCCTTCTACGGCTCCGGCGACGACAAGGACGTGCAGTACGCCTACCAGGAAAGCATTCCTTCCCTCGGCGGCCGCTTCAAGGGTTCCTATGCCTTCTTCAACGGTTCCGGTCTGATCGATAACGAAATCGAAAACAACCACAACGGCAACGGCGCCTGGGGCGTCCGTCTCGCGTGGAAGGGCCTGTCCTTCATCGAAGATCTGAGCCATGACTTCGCCGTCGTGTATGCTCAGGGTACCAACGATTCCGACAACACCCGCTTCGATCTGAATCCTTCCCGCTACATGACCACCGACGACTCCATCGTGGAAATCGACTTCGGTACCACCTACCAGATCTACAAGAACCTCTCCGCCTACCTCGAAGCCGCCTATGTGTTTGAAGACTTCGAAACCGGCGCCGAAAACAATCGTCTCAGCTCCTATGACGATGCCTGGAAGCTGGCTCTGCTCTTCCAGTACAAGTTCTAATTCCGTGCGGACCTGATCCGCGTTGGACTGAACTGTGCCTTACGCGGGAGGGGATGCATATCCTCTCCCGCTTTTGATATGTATGGATCTGATCACAGGCGCGCAGCTCCGGCTTGCTCCGATTTTTTTACATGGTCGAACAGCTGGCAGATATCCACATCCAGGGCCGTAGCCAGTTTTTCCAGCGTTGCCAGTTTGCAAGTGGCGATTCTGGCGTCACGGGCACGGGCGATGGTGTCGGGAGCTACCTGTGAGATGAATTGAAGATCTTCGTATGTCATATTCTTTCTTTTCATTATCAAGCCGAGGTTACTGACGATAGGCATGTTTCCTCCCTGTGTTCCGCTTGAGAAAACTTGACGTTTACTAGGCTATATCCTAGTGTTCTTGTGCAGGCATGACGCAGGCGTGATTAAAAAATGTTCCGTAAGTATTTCTTCTGATAATCTTTTCCTGCTCGCCTTTTTCCTTTCAAATACAAATCAGATGAGAGAGCTGCTCTATGCTACACAGCCTGAAAAAACAGCTTTCCGTTTTTGACCTTCACCTGCTTATCGGAACTTCGGATGCGCCGACGATGAAGAATATTTTTGCGTATCTGGAGCCCATGGGATATCAGCTCGACAGTGCCGCGAGTGTCGATGAGGTGCGCAACTGCCTGAAAACATCCAGTTACGACGCTCTGATTCTTGACGCACTGCTTACCGATCAGAACGGGATACCGCTTTATACGTGCCTCCGCATGGAGGGGGTAGGCAGTCCTATTATTCTGCTGGTTCCTGAGACTACCCTGGAAAACCTGCCCCGTTATCTGAACAGCGGCGCCGACGATATCGTCACGAGTCCGTTGCATCTTCTGGAACTGGAAGCCCGTGTTCTGGCATCCATTCGACTTGCCAAGTCTCATCTTGCCTCGGCAAAGCTGAGCTGGGCAGGCATCGAACTGGATTCACAGGCCCATACCGTTACCTGTGACGGCAACAATCTTCACCTTCCGCCCATGGCCTTTACGCTTCTTGCCCGGCTGATGAAGGCTGCTCCCAATGTCGTCAGTCGCAGTGAGCTGCAGAGTGAACTGTACGGTGATACACCTCCCAACAGCGACGCCCTGCGCACCTATATTCATATTTTGCGCAGCCGCCTGGAAAAACAGAATAAACCCATTTTGAAAACGGTTCCCCGCGTAGGCTTTCGGCTGACCCCCATGCCCTAGTCGGTGAACCTGCCGTCCGGTACGAACGCTGATGTTGTATGTCCTGAAGGATATACGGCATCAGCGTTTTATATTTTGATAGTTGATGGTAATCATTCTGTTTTTTGATTTAAGGGTATTGTCGGTTCTCTGTTGAGAAGAAAAAGGTATACCATAACATCGTAAAAAGAATGAGTACAAAAGAAATTTCATCCTCCTTTGATCATATTCGCTTTAGTAAATTACACCTATTTATTTTTTTTGCAATGTTAAAGGGAAATGTTATGTTACAATTTGAAAGACTGAAGGAGATATAGAAGTCGAAGACGACGAATTCCACGGGGATGACGGCCCAGACAGGCAATGTTCTGAAAGAAAAAGGCGCATTCAACATGCGCCTTGTCATAAGGAAGATGAGGTTCGCTTTCGGAGCTTACCACTCAAGGGTGACCTTGAAGGAGCAGTCGGAAAAGCCGGGAGACTTTTTCTCCGTGACGAGGCTCAGTCGGAATCCGTGTATGGCGGCAATGCGTTTCACGATGGAGATGCCGAGTCCGCTGCCGGATTTTTCCTGTCCCGGAGGGCGGAAGAATCGTTCTCCGAGTCTGGAAACATACTCTTCGGGCAGACAGGCACAGTCGTTCTGCACGATGAGTCGATGGTGTTCCAGTGTGACGCGGACAAGCCCGCCGTCGGGCGTATAGGCGGCGGCGTTTTCCAGAAGATTGCGCAGCAGCATGGAAAGCAGGGCGGGATTGCCCTGAACGGTCGCGTTGAGGGAGGAAAGACGGGATTCCAGCCGAAGCCCTGAAGCCTCCAGACGGGGACGATAGTCGGGAAGATAGTCTTCCAGCAGAGCGCTCCAGCTGACGACGGACAGGGAAAGATCTCTGGCCGGAGAGCTTCCGGGCGTATGGGAGGCTTCCAGCCGGGACAGGGCCAGCAGCTGGTCGATCAGGCGGGAACAGCGGTCTATGCCCTGACGGAGGAAAGCCAGAGCCTTGGTCCGTATATCGGCATCTATGCCCGGCTGGGCCGCCACCTGAGCCTGAATACGGAGTCCGGCGAGCGGCGTCCGCAGTTCATGGGCCGCGTCGGAAATAAAGGAGCGTTCCCGTGTCAGCATGTCCTTGGTGCGGGCGAAAAAGCCGTTCAGAGATTCCGCCATGGGCAGGACTTCCGAGGGGAGACGATTCAGATCCAGCGGCATGGTGTCTTCGGGATCGCGGGAACGAAGCGCGGAGGCCATGGCACGCAGGGGGGCAAGTTCTCTGGTAAGCAGAATGAACAGTCCGGCCAGCAGCACGGGCAGAAGCAGCAGCCACGGCAGGATCTGTCCTTCCAGCATTTCCAGCGCCATATCGTTCCGGTAGTCGAGTTCCTGTCCGACGGCGATGACATAGCGGCCGTCGTTCGAGTTCATCCACAGTATCCGCCAGACATCGTCGTCGCCGCGCAGCGGTTCGTTGATGAAGCCGCGCTGTTCGGGTTCAAAGGGGAAACGTCGTCCCTTTTTGCCGTCCGCCAGCAGTTTTCTGCCGTCCGGCGAGAAGATGGCAAAGGCTATGGCCTCATCTTCGAGTTTGCCCAGCGCATGCTTTTTGACGCCGGGAAGCATGTCGCCTATGCGGGGAAGCTCTTCCGGTACCTTCGTCACATCGGCCACGGCCAGCGTCCTGGCGACCACCATCTGCTGAGAGTCGAAAAATTCATTGATGTAGCTGCGGCACGTCTGCCATGTGAAAAAGGCGGCTGCGAGCCACGCCGTCAGCATGAACAGCGAGAAGAACAGACTCAGGCGCAGATGCAGGCTTTTCTTACTGGCAGGCAGGGAAAGAATGCGGCTCCATACGTCTGCCGCAGCACGGCGCCCGCGAAAAAAAAGACCGGAAACTGCATGAGCCGCTCTTGTCAAAGCGATCCGGCAGTATGTTCCGGTCCTGCTGAAACGTGTTTTTCCGTGTCGGGGTGGGGTCATGAGGCGTCTCCCAGGGTGTAGCCTACGGAGTGAACGGTCTTGATGAAGCCGGATCCCAGTTTGCGGCGTATGCGGTGCACCAGCACCTCGACGGAGTTGCTGCTGACTTCCTCGCCCCAGGGATACAGTTTTTCTTCAATGGCGCTTTTTGAAAGGACGCTTTGCCGGTTCAGCAGAAGCAGCTCCACAAGCATGACTTCCTTCTGCCCCAGCGTCACGGGTTGTCCGTTCAGCGACACCGAGCGTGTCAGCGGATCGAAGCTGACGGATCCGTGTGTCAGCTGAGGGGAAGAGACGCCGTGTCTGCGGCGTACGAGGGCGCGCAGTCTTGCCGCCACCTCGTCCAGATCAAAGGGTTTGCCGAGGTAGTCGTCCGCACCGAGATTGAGTCCTTCCACTCGCTGGCTGATGGCGTCTCGTGCCGTCAGGACGAGGACGGGAACATCACGGCCTGCGGCTCTCCAGCTTTTCAGGATATCGAGTCCGTCCATGCCGGGAAGTCCGAGATCGAGAATAACGGCGTCGTATTCCGCGGAGGCAAGGGCTTTCATGCCGAGAGGTCCGTCCTTGAACCAGTCCACGGCAAATCCCATGGCGGGAAGTCCCATTTTGAGTCCGTTGCCTATCAGTATGTCATCCTCGATGAGAAGAACGCGCATGATGCTCCTTTTTTCCGGCGCGTTTTCTTCGGGAAAACGCGCCGGCCGGAAATTACTTCTTGATGATCTGCTTCACGTCGATTTCCAGTTCGTTCCAGTCCTTTTCCACTTCACCGGAAATTTCCACAAGGTCGTTCGGGCCGACGTTCTGACCCTGCCAGCGCTTGTTGTCGATTTCCACGTTGACGGTGCCGGTGTCGTCCTTGAACACGTAGCGTTCACCGCCGAGGTGCTGGATGATGTGCCCCTTGAGGGTCACATGCGAATCGTCACGCATGTCCCTGGCCTGCTTGACGGTGCTGAGGGCGGGGCCGGGGCCGGTGTAGCCGCCTCTGTTGGTGTAGCCTCCGTCAGGACCCTTGGCAAGGGCGCCGGAGACGCCGAGGGTCTGGCTCAGGGCAAGGGCTGCGGCAAGAGCCGCGGGGAGAGAGGAAGACTTGCGGGAAGAAACGGGGCGGGTATTCTGAGTTGCGGGATACATGGTCATGATAACCTCCGTAGAGTGAGTATATATTGTTTTTCTTGTGATTGCCTTTTCCACTTGAGGTCAGTAGAGCATCGGAAACTTACAGGCTCCTTACATGAAGAAATTTTTTGTTTCTTTCTCAGGTCGGGACGGTTTCCGCGAGTTTTCCCCACGGGAAAAATGTCTCACTCACAGGAAATATTTCAAGGAACATTTTGGAAAAATTATATTTTCAGGCATACGAAAGCCGCGTGTCCCGGGGAACACGCGGCGAAGGCGGCAGAAAGAAACAACAGAGGGATGATGAGTTCCCGTCGGAAATAAGATCGGGGCATTCGGTCGCAGGAGGCAGAATGCCCGGTATTTCCGGAGGGATACGGCATCATGCCGCGTCGGCGTGCTCAGTACGAGCAGGGGCAGAATCGCCTGAGGCCGAAGATGTGCGCTGCGGCTGCCCCGGAGATGCCGAAGAAGATGACCGGCTTTCCGATATCCGCAAAGTTGACGAAGGTGCCGTTGCAGAGCGTGCTTCCCGTGCAGAGCACGAGATCCGCCCATTCGAGGACGGCGTTGCGGTAGCTTTGTCCGCCGTGTTCGACCCTGATGCCGGATTTGATGCTGCCCACGAACTGAGGATTCATGTCCAGCACACGCAAGGGAAATTCCTGCGACAGACGGGCGGTGAGCGCAGGCTGGAAGCCCACCAGCGTGATGCGCGGACTGCCGTAGTTTTCCCGGATATGGGCGGCATGGGCCTCGGCGCAGCGTTCCAGATCGTCGTTGCGGCAGTGTACGGTATGGTCGATGAGGCCCGTGTGTCGCATGACCGCGTTCAGCGTGGCTACCAGCAGACCGCGGCTGTGGACGTCGTTTTCCGGATCGAGGGCCAGGATTTCTTCCAGCGTTCCGCAGAAGTCCGAGGGGGCGTCCGTAAAGGCCTGCCCCATGGACTCACCGAACTGGGCCTGGAGCATGATTTCCCTGCCTGCGAGTATGGGATAGTCCTTGCGTGCGGTATTGCCTATGGCTTCTTCCGGAGAGAGCCCGCGGCTTTTCAGAAGAATGGGACTTTCGTTCAGATGATGCGTTTCGACAAGAGCTTTCAGTTCCTGTCTGAGACGCCGGTACAGTTCCTGTGCGGTCATGCGTCGTTCTCCAGTCCGAGAAATGCGTTGATTTCCGTATTGTCGCTGCGGGCGAAAAGTTCGTCCGACGGGCGTATGCAGAGCATTCTGCCGTTTGCCATGATGCCGATGCGGGAAGCGAGCAGCTGGGCTTCCCGGAAGTCGTGGGTGACGAAGAGCACGGCGCAGTTGAACTTCTGCGGAATGCTGCCGACTTCGCCGTACAGTTTTTTCTTGGTGGCCGGATCAAGGGAGGAAAAGGGTTCGTCGAGCAGCAGCAGGCGCGGTTTGAGCACCAGAGTCCGTGCCAGGGCCGTGCGTTGACGTTCTCCGCCGCTCAGGGTCTGCGGGTAACTTTTCAGAAGGTGCTCTATGCCGAGCAGGGCGGCTATGTGCCGCACCTTGTCTTCCTGTTCCTTGCGCGGCACATGACGTATCCGGAGACCGTAGGCGATATTGTGCTCCACCGTCATGTGGGGGAAGAGCGCATGATCCTGATAGACGAAGCCTATCCGGCGTTCGGTGAGAGGAATGTCCTGTACCGGCTTTTCGTAGAGGAGAATATGGCCGCTTTCCGGGGGATAGAATCCTGCGGCCGACTCCAGAAGCAGTGTTTTCCCGGCCCCCGTACGGCCGAGAATGGCGAACATCTCCCGTTCCTGAAGAGCAAAGGAAATGTTTCGGATGTGCATGCTGCCCCGTGTGAGACAGAAATCGTCGAAGACAAGCGGCCTCATGTCCGGCAGGCTCCTTCCGTGCGGCCGGCGGTCCGGCGCTGCAGAAGCGTGGAAAGCATGAGGGCGGCGCCGGAAATGGCAAGCAGGATGATGGCCGCAGCCATGGCCATGCCGTTATCCCCCGTGCTGATGTTGAGATAGATGCTGGCCGGGAGCGTTTCCGTCTTCATGCGGGTCACGCCCACGAGCATGAGTGTGGCGCCGAATTCCCCTATGGCGCGGGACCAGGTGAGTATGGCGGCCATGAGAATGGATTGCGGCACAGCGGCAGCGTGATGGTACAGAACCTCTGCCAGCGTGAGGCGCCCAGAGTTCCGGCAATGAATTCCAGTCGCCCGTCAAGTTCTTCCAGGGCCGTGCGCATGAGTCGTATGACGAAGGGAATGTTCACGAGCCACTGCGCCATGACGATGCCCGCAGGCTCGAAGATGATCCGGATGCCCATATTCTTGAGCAGTCGTCCCGCATCGGAGGAGAACATCATGAGCAGGCACAGACCGAGCACGAGATAGGGCAGGGAAAGAGGAAGCTCCAGCACGAGGCGGCAGAGGTTGCGCAACGGCATGCGGCACCTTGCCAGGGCGTAGGCGCAGGGGATGCCCACCGCAAAGCAGAGCAGCGTGGAGAGCGTGGAGGTGACGAGGCTCAGGCGTATGGAAAAAAGCACCTCGTCCGACGGGAAGGCTGCGGGCAGAAAGGGCAGTCCTCCGACGATGATGGTGCAGAGAGACGCCGTGAGAAAGAGTACGGTCAGAAAGGCGATGAGAAGACTTGCCCCGTCAAAGAGGGATATTTTCTGTTTCATGGCGCGGCTCTGAACCTGTCCGGTCGGGGCAGGCGACGAAAAAGGATGACGGAGCCGTCCCTGAGGGAGGAACGGCTCCGGAGTGCGCTCAGTTCAGAACGACGTAGCCGTATTTTTCCCAGACGGCGCGTGCTTCGTCGGAGTTCAGAAACTCGAGAAAGAGCTTCTGACCTTCGGGATTGGTGGAGACGGAGAGCGAGGCCGCAGGAATGGTCTTCACGTAAGCGTCCATGGCAGGATCGGCAACGATGTCCATGGCCGGGGAAACATTTTCCTTCCAGACGATGACGGCGTCGCATTCGCCGACGTTCAGGGCGTTGAAGATGGAAGGCGCCGTCACGCCGCGGCTCACGACGTTGACCTTGCCGGTGAGTCCGGCGTCGGCAATGGCCTTGTCGGCGATCTTGCCTATGGGCGTGGCCTTGGCGTCGCCGAGCACGACGCGGATGTCGGGATTGCCGAGATCCCTGATCCCGCCGATGTGTTTCGGGTTGCCCCTGGCCACGGCAAGGACGGGAACATGCCTGACGAGATCACGTCTGGCGGATACGTATTTTTCCACGGGCTTCAGTTCTTCCGCGGCACCGGCGATGAAGAAGTCGCCCTCCCTCGCGGTATTGATCTGCGACTGAATCTGTCCGGCGTTGGCATAGGTGACTTCCATCTTCACCTGCGTTTTTCCGGTGAAGGCGGCGGCGATTTCGCCGAAGGGCCTGGTCATGCCCGCACCGCAGTAGACATGCAGCGACTGTTCGGCCTTAGCGGAGAGGGGGAGGGAAAGCAGAAGGGCTGCCGCAACACTGAGAAGGAGGGGAAATCTTTTCATGCGATTCTCCATGCCGCGCGGATGCGCGTTTCCGGTGTTGCTCACAGATGAAAACACCGGAACCATGGGAATCAATATCCGGACATGGTCCGAGAGAAGCGTTTTCTTTCCAGACGGGAGGCGGAACCGTTTCCAGATCCACCCTGTGAGCAGAAACTCAGGTCGGAGCGGCATGGCGTTACGCTGTAGCCGGACCGACTCGAAAACTTATTTTTGAAATAGACAAGCGGGTATTTTTTGTCAAGCGGGTCGGCGGAAACACGGCGGTGTCTGCACAAGAAAACGCGGATGCGCCTGGGAAGGCGGGAGCACCGGAACATCCGGCAGAGACGGAAAAAGGCTCCCTCTCGGCGGAAGGAGCCTTTTTCCGGGCGGGTGTCCGGGGCATCAGTTCAGATGGAGCGATCGGCGCAGCGCCTTTTCAAGAACGTCGGCAGAGGCTTCGAGCGTGCCTGAGTTGTCGATCCGTATCCATTCCGGCACGGCGTTCTCGTCGGGAATGGGCATGAAGGCCCGTTGCAGCCGTTCTTCCAGCGCCTCGCCGGATTCCCTGCCTCGTGAGGTCAGCCTTGCCCGCAGCATTTCCGGCGGGACGCTGATGAGAACGGGCAGAATGTCGGGATAGCGCCGCACCGCTTCGGGAAAGGCCGCGCGGGATCCGTTGACGATCAGGGATACGCCGTGCTCGAGCAGCATGTCGGACTGGGCGGAAATGCCGTAACGAAGTCCGTGACTGTTCCATTGCAGGGAAAAGTAGCCCTGTTCGGACAAGGCCTCGAACTGTTCCCGGTTGACGGGAATATGCTGCTCTCCGCCGGCCGAGGCGGGGCGGGTGATGTAGCGGCGGGCAAAGACCACCGGCAGGCCCTGAAGACGGCGGTGCAGGGCATGAAGGAGGCTGTCCTTGCCTGCACCGGAAGGGCCCATGACATAGACGAGACGGCCGTGCATCAGTACACCTGCACGCCTTCGCGCCAGACGTGACGGACCACGGGAACATCGTCCAGCTTGTGCACGCGGACGAGATCGGCCCGCAGACCTTCGGCAATGCAGCCTCTGTCCTCGAGACCGACGGCTTCGGCGGGATGCGAGGTGACCAGACTGACGGCTTCCGGCAGGGGCATGATGTTGCGGTCGCTCAGGGCGAACACCGCGCTCATGAGGCTGACGGGCACATAGTCCGAAGACAAGGCTCCGAGGCATCCTTCCCTTGCCACGGTTTCGGCGGACACGTTGCCGGAGTGGGAGCCGCCGCGCACGATGTTGGGAGCACCCATGAGCACGGTCATACCGTTTTCCGCGGCGTAGCGGGCCGCTTCTTCGGTGGTGGGAAATTCACTGATGCGGATACCGTTGGCGAGGGCTTCGTTGACGTGTTCCACCAGAGTGTCGTCATGGCTGGCCATGGGGAGATGATGCTGACGGCAGAAGGCCATGACCGAGGCGGCGTTGTCGTCGGCGCAGGAATCGCGTCTGGCTTTGAGTTCGTCCACCATTTTCTGAAACTCGTCGTCGGTCCACGAGAGGACGTTGCTGTAGTAGGTGCGGTAGCTTTCGGTATTGCGCCACTGACGCTGGCCCGGCGTGTGATCCATGAGCGAGACGAGATTGAGACCGGGGGTATCGGAAATGGGGAAGAACAGTTCCTGCATGCGGGGATCGGCGACCTCGCACCGCAGGTGCAGCCGGTGTTCCGCGCGGAGCTGGCCGCTTTCGCGGCAGTGATTGAGCGCTTCCACGGCTTCGCCGAGCATGGCGATACGGCCCTTGTCATGATATTCGCCTACGGAAAGCGCGTCAAACACCGTGGTGATGCCGGAAGACACGATCTGGGCGTCATGGGCGAAAAACGCCGATTCCGGCTGGGGCCAGAGCACTTTCGGACGGGGAAGAATGTGTTTTTCCAGATTGTCGGTATGCAGTTCCACAAGACCGGGAACGAGGTAGTCGCCTTCCATGTCCACGCTGCCGGAGCAGTGCGTGTCCGGGGCGGCTCCTTCCTCCACGGCGGCAATGCGGCCGTCGCGGACAAGCACATGTCCGTCTATGACCGAGTGTTCCGTGACCACCTTGCAGTTATAGAAAAGCTGTTCCTTCATGACATGTCATCCTTTCTGAGAGAGAGTCGTCCCGTCGTTGTCGTCGGGACGGCGCATGGTGACGAGACGGCCGGCTACGGCCTTTCTGGTATCGTCGTCATGGAAAATGCCCACGACGGCGCAGCCGCGTTCGCAGGCTTCATGAATGAGTTCGACCACCACTTTTCTGTTCATGGCGTCGAGGGAGGCCGTAGGTTCGTCGAGCAGAAGAATGGGCGTGGGACGGCAGAAGCCTCTGGCTATGTTCACGCGCTGCTGTTCGCCGCCGGAAAAGGTGGCGGGAGCGAGATTCCACAGGCGTTCGGGCAGGTTCAGCCGACGCAGAAGCGTACGTGCCCGGGTATAGGCCGTTTCCGCGCTGCTGCCTGCGGCAAGAAGCGGCTCCGCCACAAGATCCAGCGTGGATACGCGCGGAATGACCCGCAGAAACTGGCTGACGTAGCTTATGCATTCGCGGCGCAGGCGGCTGACTTCGCGGGGGCTGGCGGAGGCTATGTCGGTCACGCCGTCCGGGCAGCGCACCAGAATGCTGCCGGAAGAGGGCAGGTAGTTGCCGTACAGAGCCTTGAGCATGGTGGACTTGCCTGATCCGGAAGGACCGTACAGGGCCACGCATTCTCCGGCGTCCACATGGAAGCTGACGTTCCTCAGCGCTTCAATGCGCGTTCCGCCCTGCTGATGCAGAATGAACTGCTTGCACAGGTTGCGGACTTCTATGACCGGAAGGACCTTGCGTTTCGCGTCTTCCCCGGCACAGGCCTGAGTCTGGAGACTGGAGATGTTCGTATTCATGATGTCATCCCTGGAGAATGGAGGAAACCAGAAGCTGGGTGTAGGGATGGTGCGGATCGTCCAGAACCTGATCGGTCAGCCCCTGTTCCACGACCTCGCCGTGATACATGACCATGAGTCTGTGGGAGAGAAGCCGGGCCACGGCCAGATCGTGCGTCACGAGCACCACGGCAAGGCCCATGTCCCGGACGAGTCTGCGCAGCAGATCCAGAAGTCTGGCCTGCACCGAGACGTCCAGACCGCCGGTGGGTTCGTCCATGAACACCAGCCTGGGGCCCGTCACCAGATTGCGGGCAATCTGAAGACGCTGCTGCATGCCGCCGGAATACTGTGCCGGAGCATCGTCGATGCGCGGCGCGGCTATTTCCACCTTTTCCAGCCATTCCAGAGCCGTGGCGCGCAGCTTGCCGTAATTTCTGCTGCCGGAGGCCATGAGTCTTTCGCCGATGTTGGCTCCGGCGCTGACCTTCATGCGGAGACCGTCGCGGGGATTCTGATGCACGTATCCGAGTTCCGTTCTCAGAAGACGGCGGCGTTCCCCTTCGCCCAGAGAATGCAGATCCAGTTCCGTTCCGTCGGCGCTGCGGTACAGCACGCGGCCTTCACTCGGTGTGAGACGTCCGGAAAGCATGTTGAGCAGCGTGCTTTTGCCGGAACCCGATTCGCCCACGATGCCGAGCACTTCGCCGGGCCACAGTTCAAGAGAGATGTTGCGGCAGCCCAGACGCCCGCCGTAGCGCCGCGTCAGGGATTCGGCCCTGAGCACGGGAAGCTGTTCAGTCATGGGAAACCTCCGTCATGGCCTTACGGGCCAGGTTTTCCGCACAGGCATCGCTGTCGGAGCACACGAACATCTTTCTGCCCGTATCGTCGAGCACGACCTCGTCGAGGTAGGTGTGGCGGGATCCGCACAGCGCACAGGGTTCGTCCCAGTGCTGCACTTCGAAGGGATAATCTTCGAAGTCCAGACTCTTCACGTCGGTATAGGGCGGAATCGCGTACAGACGCTTTTCACGTCCGGCACCGAAGAGCTGAAGCGCCGGGCACTGATTCATCTTGGGATTGTCGAAACGGGGAATGGGCGAGGGACTCATGATGTAGCGTCCGTTGACGCGCACGGGATAGTCGAAGCTCATGGCAATGGTGCCGTGCCTCATGATGTCCTCGTATATCTTCACGTTCATGACGCCGTATTCTTCCAGAGCATGGAGCACGCGGGTTTCCTTTTCGCTGGGTTCGAGCCAGCGCAGCGGTTCGGGCAGCGGAACCTGATATACCAGTATCTGATCTTCCGTCAGCGGATGTTCGGGGATGCGGTGTCTGGTCTGGATGATGGTGGCCTCGGCGGTATGCGTGGTGGTCTTCACGCCCGTGGTGCTGGCGAAGAACTTGCGGATGGAAACGGCGTTGGTCGTGTCGTCCGATCCCTGGTCGATCACCTTCAGCACGTCCTCTTCCCCGATCACGCTGGCCGTGACCTGTATGCCGCCGGTTCCCCAGCCGCATGGCATGGGCATCTCACGACCGGCAAAGGGAACCTGATAGCCCGGAACGGCGACGGCCTTCAGAAGTCCGCGCCGGATCATCCTCTTGGTACTCTCGTCAAGATAGGCGAAGTTGTAGCCGTCCAGCGGCGTGCCTTCACCGGACGTTTCCTTCTTTCGGATATCCTGCTGCAATGTCATCATGACCTGTCTCCTTGATCGTCGGATGCCTGTTTTTCCTTGGCACGGAGCTGGCGTATCAGGGAAAGTTCGGCCTGAAAGTCCACGTAGTGGGGCAACTTGATGTGCTGCACGAAGCCGGAAGCGTCCACATTGTCGCCGTGAAGCAGTACGAATTCCGGATTCTGCGCCGGACCGGATTCGGATTCTCCGAGTTCCCTGGCCCTCAGGGCGCGGTCGACGATGGACATGGAAAGGGCTTTGCGTTCATTGTTGCCGAACACCAGACCGTAGCCTCTGGTGAAGCAGGGCGGAACGGCGGTGCCCGTGTAGCGGCTCACGGTCTCGCATTCCGTCATTTCCATTTCTCCGACGGTGACGGGAAAATCGAGTTCTTCCGGCGTCATGACAAGTTCCACGACGCCGCGGCGCAGTTCTCCCGTAAAAGGATGCACGGCGCCGAAACCGCGCTGCGTGGAATAGGCCATGCCGAGCAGAAAGCCCTCGTCGGATCGGGCCAGCATCTGCAGGCGCACGGGGCGGTCTTCGGGTCTGTCGGCAGGCAGTTCAAGCGGCGTCCGCGTGACGTCGGGGCATGTTTTTGTTTCCTGCGCTGCGGGGGCTTCCTCGAGCAGACCTTCCCTGCCCAGAGCGTTCATGGCACGGGGCAGTCCCTTCAGGGGCAGCTTTTCGGCGGAAGGCGCGGGAGCCGAAGGGGCTGCATCCGTCCGGATGAGGCTGCGGTCCAGAAGTCGATGCGTGTAATCGAAGGTCGAGCCCAGGATCTGACCGCCGGGCAGATCTTTCCACGTGGCGGAAATACGACGCGAAATGCGCATGGCGGACGTGTCCACGGGGGCTGACGATCCGAATCTCGGGAGCGTGGTGCGGTAGGCGCGCAGCAGAAAGACCGCTTCCTGAAGGTCGCCGCAGGCCTGTTTCACGGCAAGGGCCGCCAGCTTCGGACAGTACAGGGAGGCTTCGGTCATGACCCTGTCCACGGCGAGTTTGAGCTGCGACGATATCTGTTCCAGCGAAAGTTCCGGCACATCGAGGGAACCGCGACGTTCCCGACGCAGCAGGGCGTGTGCTGCCTCGATGGCTTTTTCTCCGCCTTTGACGGCTACATACATACCCGGTTCTCCTTATAGAGCGTCAGAGAGGTGCTGCGCGGCAGACCGGCCACCATGCCCTCACCGCACAGAAACATGTCGATGCCCTGCGGAAAGCTGCGGTGATTTTCCTCCCACTGGGCCAGAAAACCTTCCGGCAGATTGCAGCAGAACGGCAGAGGCTCACGTATGCCCGGTCCGCAGGCCAGCCATTGAGGCTTCTCCTGCGTCCGGGAAAGATGCATGCCGCCCGCGCAGAGAGTGGCGGAACGGTCGGGATATTCCGGCGTGCCCTGCGCAAGCGTCGACAGATCGGGGATTTCCTCCGGACCGGCGACGAACACGAAGGCGGCTCCGGCAGGTTCGTCCAGAGTCGGCGCACCGCACTGAAAACGGAACCAGTGCCGCACTTCCTTGCTGTTCAGCGAAGGGGAAAGCCAGACGCCGGTATCCTGATCGCACATCGTCAGGGCTATGGCCGCCAGTTCCGGGGAAAGCGTCCCCGTCTTTCCTTCGGGAAGGGGCAGGGAAACAGGTCGGCAGGGGCGGGAAAGCGCCCTGAGCAGACTGCGGAAGGCCTGCTGTGCCTGCCTGACCTCACCGGTCCAGTGAATGCGTTCCGATATGGTGGGGTTCATTTGTCTTCACCTCTGACAAGCGTAAAGAAATCGACTTTTGTGGGAGAAACTTCCGTCGCGGCGGCGTCTTCGCGCTGCTGAAGCAGGTTTTCGAGTTCCGGCTTCAGCGTCCCGTCGAAGGCGGAGGCATACGCTTCCTGCTGCCAGAGCGCGTCGCACAGGGCGGCAAGTTCCGCGTGCCGGGGAGCTTCTCCCAGAACGTAGCCGCACCCGCAGATGTTTCCGGGAAGTTCGACCACGCATCGGGTCACGAGGGCTTCGCCCACGTTGAACAGGGGACCTTCGCCGCCTATGCGGCCGCGAACCATGACGAGTCCGCTTTCCGGACCGCGGAGAAGCGTCCAGGACGGAAGGTCGAGTCCGGAAAGAAAGCGTTCCAGAGTCTCGGCCGGAGCGAGGGACAGAAGTCGCAGGTATTCCTGTCGTCTGGTCTGGGTGTTCATGAAATGTTCCTGTGTTTGTTCGTTCCAAGGGAAAAACGGGCGACTTCCGTAAAGGGCGCGCTGCGCTCTTCCTGACGGAAGAGGCTTATGGATTCCACGGCAAGAGGCCGGTCCGTAAAGGGGGAGAGCTCGCTTTGCAGGGCTCTTCCGGCCGAGGCAAGCTGCGCACCGCGCAGCGCATCCGTCAGCGTCATGTGGAAGCGGAAGAGGTCGAGCACACGGTGATAACCGTAGGTACGGAGGTAGAAGGCCTCCTTGTCGGTCAGGGTTCCTCTGCGGCGGATGTCGCTGTCCGAAAGGGGGGCACGGAACGGCTCCAGGGCGACGAGACAGTCCTTTTCCAGGGCGGACAGTTCGGGATTGGCCTCACGGAAGTCTTCCGCGCCGCAGGCCGGGGTAAGGGCGAGAAAGCTCCCGGATCCCGTGTCCAGACTGCGGAGTTCCAGCGGTGTGGTGCGCATGGGGGCATGACGTCGGGCAATGTCCCGGCAGCTTTCCGTCAGAGCCTGAAGCGTCCGTTCATCATCCGGCCATGCCTCAGAGAGTTCAAAGGGCGCCTTGAGTGTGGCATGCAGGCCGTATCGGGCAGGGACGGCCGTTACGGCGGCCCAGTCTTCCGGGCTGAACGCACTGCCCGCGGGCGGGATAGGGGTGAAGGACGTTCCGTTGAGAGCGTCGCGTCCGAAGAGCGAAGTGACGGCGCCGTGAAGAGCGGAGTCTTGAGCGGGCGCATAGTACAGAGCGTATCGTGCAGGCATCAGAGCACCATCTTGCGCAGTTTCTGAGAAAAGAGGTCGAACAGGGTGACGACCAGAACGATGATGGCCATGACGGCGCAGGTACGCGGAAATTCGAAACTGCGGATGAGTTCCCACAGAACCATGCCTATGCCGTCGGCGCCGACCATGCCCACCACGGTGGCGGAACGGACGTTGGCTTCAAAGCGGTACAGGGAATAGGAGATCCACAGGGGGAAAACCTGAGGGATGACGCCGTAGGCGATTTCTTCCAGATAGGTGGCTCCCGTGGAGCGGACGCCTTCCACAGGGGCGGTTTCAATGGCCTCCACGGCTTCGGAGAAGAGTTTTGCCAGCGTGCCCGTGGTATGCACCCACAGCGCCAGCACCCCGGCGAAGGGGCCCAGGCCCACGGCCACCACGAAAAGCATGGCGAAGACCATTTCGTTGATGGCTCTTGCGGCGTCCATCAGACGGCGTACCGGCTGACGTATCCACCACGGGGCCATGTTTTCGGCGGACATGATGCCGAGAGGAACCGCGCAGATGACGGCCAGGACCGTACCCCAGACGGCTACCTGCAGGGTGGTGATCATTTCCTTTACGTACAGGCGCCAGTCGGTGAAGTCGGGAGGAAAGAAGTCCCCGATGAGCGTGCCGATGTTGCCGGCATAGGTGATCAGGGCGAGGGGGCGCATTTCCGCGCCGTGCCAGGACCAGGCGAGAAGCGCGACGACGGCGGTCCAGGTCAGCAGACGGTACGCCTTTTCTCCGGTACTGAGCGGATGACGCAGGGAAGGTTCGGAAGACGTGTTCATAGTATCCTGTAGTCGGCGATCATGATCGCCGTTTCGAGACAAGGGGCATTCAAAAAAAGCCCTTCCCGATGATCGGGAAGGGCCGGGGTCGGCATTACTTGCCCAGTGCGGCGAGCTTGGCGTCTATTTCCTTGATGCGCTTGGCCTTTTCTTCGGCATCCATGTGTTCGTTGCCTTCGATGGTCATCTTTTCGCGGAAGAGCTCAAGCTGACGCAGGGGAATGAGCTGGCTGTTGTCGGATTTCTTGAAGGGGCCCCACTGCAGCTTGGCAAGAACCTGTCTTTCCTTTTCCGCATTCTTGCCGGAAACGCCGTAGCTGAAGATGAAGTCGGCTATCTTCTTCTTGGTGGCGTCGGAAAGATCCTTGCGCCATACCAGGGGATCGCTGGGAATGAGGGGCGATTTCCAGATGACGGTCAGCTGCGCGGCCTTATCGGGATACACTTCTTCCAGTCGGCCCATGCCTTCATTGTTGAAGGTGGCCACGTCCACCTGACGGTTGGCGACGGCAAGGGCGTTGGCTTCATGGTTGGAGGAGACGACGCGCTTGAAGATTTTCTTGGGATCCTTGCCGTTCTTGGCAAAGACGTAGTAACCGGGAACGAGATAACCGGAAGTGGAGTTGGGATCACCGTTGCTGAAGGTCAGTTCGGAGGCGCGGGCGAACATGTCGTCGAGATTCTTTATGCCGCTGTCCTTGTGGGCGATCATGTAGGACCAGTAGCCGGACTGTCCCGCGGTATCGCAGGTCTGGGCAAAGACTTCGCCGTTGGCGCGGTCCACCATCACGATGGCGCCCTTGTTGCCTATCCAGCTCAGGTCGACCTTCTTGAAGCGCATGCCTTCGATGATGCCCGCATAGTCGCTGGCGAAAAAGGCCTTGATCTTCATGCCGGTGGCTTTGCTCATGTCTTCAAGGAAAGGGTCCCACATGGTGCGCAGGTTCTGCGAGGACTCCGTGGAAATGATGCCGAAATTGAGGGTGTCGGGTTCCTCGGCACGGGCGGAGACGGCACTTGTCAGCAGCGCGGCGGACAGCAGGACGGAAAGAAAACGAAAGCGCATGAAAATATCCTTCGTTAGGGATTGTCGGAGCAGAGTGGCTCCGAATGCACACGGAATGTTACGCGGCGGCCGCGGCAGGACGGCAGACGGCGGGGGCGACGGCGGCGGGCGGAAGGGAGGTCTTTTCTCCGAACAGTTCGTGGCTTTCCGCTCCGTAGAGCCGGTTGAGCATAGCGGGCGTCAGATCGGCCGTGGGGCCGTCGAACACGATTTCGCCTTTTTTCAGAGCCACGGTACGGGGGCAGTAGCGCACGGCGTAGTCGACCTGATGCAGAGTGACCACCACGGTCATGCCGTCCGTTCTGTTGAGTTCCCGAAGGATCTCCATCACGTTGCGGGCCGACTCGGGATCAAGGGAGGCAATGGGTTCGTCGGCCAGCAGGACCTGAGAACGCTGAACCAGGGCCCGGGCTATGGCCGCACGCTGCTGCTGACCGCCGGAAAGGGTGGAGGTGCGCTGCCAGGCCTTGTCGCGAATGCCCACACGCTCCAGAGCGCGCATGGTCAGTTCCACGTCCTCGTCGGCGAAGAGGCCGGCAAGTCCCCGGAAGAACGGGGTGCGGCCGAGCGCTCCCAGAGCCACGTTGCGGGCCACGCTGATGCGGCCCACCAGGTTGAACTGCTGAAATATGACGCCGATATGCGTGCGTATGTCGCGTATGTCGTGATTGAGAATACCGTTTTTCTGTATGGTATAGCCGTTGACTTTGACTTCACCGGCATTTTTGTCGCTTGTGGTGAGTCCGCAGATGTGACGCATGAGCGTTGATTTCCCTGACCCGGACGAGCCGATAAGCGCCACCATTTCTCCGGGATTGATATGCAGATCAATATTCTTCAGTGCCTGAACTCCGGAAAAAGTTTTATTCAACTCTGTAATATGAATCACGGGAATCCTCCGCAGAAGGAGTGTTATGAAGATGTTTTTTTCTTCATAGTACTTCAATAGAGATGGAAAATTGCATCATGATTTTTATCATGATGGCGATATGCATCGTTGTGTGATCGACATGAACAGGATATAGCTGGGATAAATATAGACAGAGTGACGGGATTATGAATTTTTCATAACGCCCAGGGAGAGGAAGAAGCGGGGAACGGTTCGGAACGTCACGGTATTCCGAATCGGCGAGAAAACTAAAATTATTAGTAAAAACAATAAGATGATAAAATTTTTACCATGACGGAAAGCGGGAGTCCGGAGAAGGAAAAAACTGTGACGAACGCGTCACAAAGGTATCCGGGTACGTCTTACGACCGAAGATTTTCCGCCGGGAAGCAAGAAAAAATCAGGAATTACGGTGCAGGGAGCACGAGTTTCCGGGAAAAGGGCAGGGGAAGGAAGTCGAAAAGGAGCGCCCGGAAACGGGCAGACGCATGCCCCGCGGGATTTCCGGGCAGGGGAGGGAGGAACCGGCAGGGAGCTTCGGAAGGGTACGGCATGTCCGTACGGGCAGGTCTCCGGGGCCGTCAGTCGTTTTTTTTCTGTGGTTCCGCGGGGATGTTTTGTTTTCCGGAGAAGTGTTCCAGAAGAAGTGCAATGATGACGATGCCCGCGATGTTGAACACAAGGCGCATGGCCATGAAGCGGAAGCCGAGCGTCGCCGTTTCAAACATGATGAGCGGTATTTTTGTGGTGGACCATGCTCCGATGAAAATAAAGATATTGAACATGCTCGCGCCCTTTTTCATCATGACGCCCGCCATGGGAAAGGCCGCGTACAGCGGCCCGGCCGCGGCGGATCCCAGAATGAAGGCCAGCAGCATGCCCTTGAATCCGGAGCCCCGTCCCATGTACTTCATCATGGTTTCCCGTTCCACCCACACGTCCAGAAGGCCGAGCAGCACGAAGATGGGAGGAAGAAAGGAAAGCATTTCCAGGATGTTGTCGCGTGTAAGGGAAAAGGCGGTCCGTCCCGTAGGCGGATCGAGGAAAAGAAGGGCGATATTGACGCCGAAAAAGAGCAGGAACATACGGTAGCGGCGCAGCATCGTCATCACAGCAGCGCCCCCAGCAGTATGGAGGAAAGCACGGCGTACACAAAGGCCAGCAGATTCCTCTGGACGGCCAGACGCCTGCCGAAATAGGTCGCTTCCAGCGGGAGCGTCACCAGGCCCACCATCATCAGGGTGGTCAGGAACATGGCCGTCTGTCCGTAGCCCGCCCCGGCCGCCAGAAGGGACGCCGCCAGAGGGAAGGCGATGAAACCGGGAATGAGGGTGACGGAGCCCACGATCGCCGCCGCAGCCATGCCCATGACACCGGAATCCGCCCCCAGAAGACGGGAGATGAGACTTTTGTCCACCACGGCCAGCATGATGCCGACGAGCATGAGGATGGACAGAAACTGAGGAAGTATGCCTTCGAAGGATTTCCAGGATTTTTTCAATGCAAGTACGGTCTTCTGTCTGTTTTTCCTGAACGAGAGGGCAAGGAGCAGAAGCGTGACGGCATAAAGCATGAGCGTGGACATGACTAGTGCTTCCTTTCCGGCAGCGGGGCCATGGGAAGTATGGTCCGGCCTGTCCGGCCGTGGCAGAGACGGCGGGTTTCTTCGGAGCACGGACGGCCTTCCGTCTGCCCTGACGGTTCGTCGTTTTTCTGCCGTGGGATGCCGGCCATGGTTTCGATGTCTCTGGCCAGGGCACGGAGTTTTTCCCGGTCGATGTCGTAATGCATGTAATATCCGCGCTTTTCACCGTGCAGCAGTCCGGCCTTCCGGAGGAGCTTCAGATGCTGGGATACCGCGCTTTCGCTGATGTTCAGCTGTCGTGCCAGGGCGGAAACGCAGAGACCGTATCGGAGCAGAAGCTCAATGATGCGGCGGCGGGTGTCGTCTGCCAGAGCGCGGTAGAGAAGCGGGTTGTTCATGGCGGGAGCCTTTTTTGAGAGGCGGAGTGTCCGCAAGGAGCATATCCGGGAAATTTAATTAAGTAATTACTTAATTAGAAGAACGGGGGTGTTCTGTCAACGGGGGCGGATCGGGCAGCCTCCGAAAAAAATCCCCGCAGACTTTCGAAATCTGCGGGGATGAAGAAAGCATGGAGAAGGGGGGTCAGTTTCTTCGGGGCCCCAGAGATTCAAACGATTCTACGGCCGTGCGGAAGGCAATGCCGGAGCCGGGTTCGGCATCCTTGAATTCGGCCCTGATGCTGTCCATGATGCGGGCGCTGTTTGCCTTCGGACTGAGGATCATGACCAGTTCCTTTTCCGGAACGATGGTGATGCCGAAGAAGGAGGCGTCGTCGGGGCGTGCCGTACCGCGCGCGTGTATGACGGTACCGCCGGTGGCTCCGGCGGCGCGTGCCGCGTCCATGACCTGATCGGCGCTGCCGTTGTTGACGATGACGGAGAGAAGTTCGTAGCCGGACTGTTCCGGGCTGTTGTCAGACATAAGGTCCTCCTGAGTCTGGGAAGAAACGGCGGGGGCGGTCTGGTGCCGGAAGGCTTCAAGCACGTCGATGGTGAACATGATGCCCCTTGTTCTGGCCAGAGCCGGGGCGTTGCGGATGGCGTTCATGACGGGGGCGACAAGGGAGGAAGGCAGCAGCGTGTAGAGCAGTTCCTTTTCCACGTCGTCCAGTCCGAGAATACGCAGCCATTTGCTCTGTGCCGTTCCGCGGCCCATGAGAACGGTACCGCCGGGAGCTCCGGCCTTTCTGGCTGCGGACATGGCGGCGTCGCACCGGTGTTTTTCTATGACGGCGACAAGCAGCTTGCCGACGCATTCCTTGCAGGATGTGTTCATGCTAGGTCCCCTGTCTTGCGGCTGAAGACGATGCCCAGAAGCTGTATGGCAATGAGCGGAGTCATGGCTATCATGGCGATGCAGCCGAAGGCGTCCACGGCGGGATTGCCTCCCACGCCCTTGGATACCCCCAGCATGAAGGCGAGAATGAAGGTCGAGGCCATGGGGCCGGAGGCCACGCCGCCGGAGTCGAAGGCGATGGCCGTGAACATGCGCGGACAAAGGCGCATGAGCAGCAGGGCCGCCGCATAGCCGGGAATGAGGAAGTACCAGAGACTGGTTCCGGAAATGACCCGGTACATGGCTATGCCTACGGCCAGGGAAACGCCGGCGGAAAGGGCCGCAAGCATGAGGCTGCGGCGTATGGCACCGCCGGAAACCTGTTCCACCTGTTCGGTGAGAATCCACACGGCAGGTTCGGCGCAGACCACCACGGCGCCGAGAATCAGTGCCACGGGAATGAGCAGAAAGCGGTGTTCCGGACGGGAAAGCAGTGCGCCGAGCATGTCCCCGGCAGGCATGAATCCGCCCTTCACGCCGAGGAAGAACAGAATGACGCCGAAGAAGGTGTACACAAGACCCATGACCATGCGCAGCGTCTGCCTGCGGGAAAGCCTGATGAGAAAGAGGCGGA
>JAXVQY010000184.1:0-5175 GCA_037303805.1 bacterium
TCATTCCTTCGGGAGTTTCCACATGACGAGCAATATCCAGTCGCGTAATATTTCGGGGGGCATGCTCGATGGGACAGGGAATCACAGCTTCCATAAATTCCTTGTCCTTAAATTCAGCATAGCGATGAAGCTGCTCAATAATCAGTCCTGGATGCACATCCTTCATGTTTTCCACAGTCACAACAGCAGCACGGTGTACCTCTTTCAGGCATTCCGGATTGAAGCTGTCAGGACAGAGATAACTGGGCTTCAGGGTACCCATCACCGTAATAAGATTATGATTCCCCTCTTCGACTGCGGGAGCCATATCGATGCCGCCCTTCCTGCACACTCCCTTGAGCCAGTCGAGAGATTCTCGTACAGTTTCCGCGCCTCCAATCAGACTGTATGGATGCTCGGCAGGTAGTGCCGTCATAGACTCAAAGGGATCCTCTACACGAGTACCATTCAGATAGCCGAGCACGTCAATGCAGCCACTGCTTATGGCCAGGGTTCCGACACCATGGGTAAGAAGTGTCACCTTCTTGCCGCTTTGAGCTGCGGTAAGAGCGGCACTCATGCCGGCAAGGCCCGAGCCCACCACAACAATATCAGCTTTCCTGTTCATCTTTTGCTCCGTCAATGTTCAGAGTGGCTGCGTATACGGCACGTCCAAGCTCCATTTCCCTAGCCTGAAGCCCCCATAACGCAGGACGCAGACCCTTCCAGCGCTCCTGAAGGAAGTCTCGCAAATTATTGGAAGGTGACAACGGGAAAGGTACTCTGCATTCTGTAAGTGCTCCGATGGTGCGCAGCGAGCAATAGGTTCCCTGACAGGTTCCCATTCCCAGGCGAGTACGCAGACGTACATCCGTCATGGACTGGCTGGAGGGATCGGACGCCACATATTCAATTTCGGCGCGGGTCACCATTTCACATTCACAAAGCAATGGATTGCTTTTCATGGCGGCGGCCTTCTCCACCACAATGGGGAAAGCATCGCCAAGCCGGTTCGCCACCAGCGGCACACTATGTACCGGGAAGTATTTAGCGGCCTTTTCCATCATGGCAGGAGAAGGATCCTCAATCAGAGGCTCGATAGCTGTACGGCATTCAGCATGAACGCCGAGTTTTTCACAGACTAGATCGCAAAGTTTTTCAGCCATCAGACGGTAAGTCGTGAATTTTCCACCGAATATGGAGAACATTCCGTCAAGGCCTTCCTCGGAGTGATCGGAAATATGAAATCCACGACTTGCTGCACGACCGGCAGCACTGCCCTTGGCCACATACAAAGGCCGAGTCCCAGCGAATGCCCTCAAAATACGGTAGCTACGCAAGTTGGGAATGAGTACTTCGCCGATATCGAGTAACTTGAGAACATCTGCAGTAGGTGCTTCATGGGCATCAGGACGATCTGCATGGAAGGAAGTCGTTCCGAGAATGGTAATAGAGCCATGAGGAACAAAAATATCCCCATCTGAGCTCATGTGCAACCGATTGATGACTCGAGAGGTAAAACGGTGGTTGAAGGCGACTAGAGTTCCGCGGTCAGGCTGTACACCGACTTCAAGTCCTACCAGCTCCACGACCTTTCCGGCCCAAGAACCTGCAGCGTTGACTACGACATCACAGGAAATGGCCACCTCTTCGCCTGTTACAAGATTTCTGGCGCGAACACCTTTTACCTTGCCGCCTTCCTGATCAATAGCAAAGACTTCATGATGAGTCAGCATTTCACCGCCGTAACGTCTGGCGGACATGGCATTGTGCCATACAAGGCGGAATCCGTCCACGCTGGAATCCGGGACACGATATACGGCCTTGATACCGGGATCAAGATTCGGTTCAAGGCGAAGGGCTTCTTTAACATCTACAGGCTCGGCCTTGATACCAGCCTTGGCACAAGCTTCAACCCAGGGCTTTTCATAAGCGGGATCGTCCTGCTGACTGAGGACAAAAAAGCCCTCCGATTCTTCCACGCATTCGCGACCGATACGGCGTAGTATCATATTTTCTTCGATACATTCTTTGGCCGCTTCATTGTCCTTTACCGCATAACGACCGCCGCTGTGCAGCAGACCGTGGAAGCGGGAACTCGCACCAGAAGCAATACCGCCCTGTTCCAACAGGACTGCCTTGACACCACGCATACTGAGATCTCGCAGAATGCCTATACCAGTAGCGCCGCCGCCGATAATGACTACAGTCGTGTGTTTCACACAGCCTCCCTTGCCCTTTTGCCTGAGAAAAATTTTCATTTTCGAAAAAACTCCCAAGACAAATTACCATAATACGAAAATTATTTTTCATGTATCCTCTTAAACCGACGGCGTCAAGATG
Source organism: bacterium (assembly GCA_037303805.1). GTDB lineage: Bacteria > Desulfobacterota > Desulfovibrionia > Desulfovibrionales > Desulfovibrionaceae > Mailhella. Next base: position 2,323 of record JAXVQY010000184.1, read on the forward strand.
TATAAAAAAAATCAATGAGGACAATATGTTGAAATAAATATTCAAGCAATTCTTTTTTCTTGCACAGACCTCTGGAAAAAGTATAACGTGTGACAGGAACCAATTTCCTTGCAGGAGCTCATAATAATATGAAAATATCCGAAAAACGTTGTGTGGTCTTGGACATGGACGGTACTGTCTACTTGGGGAATATTCCTATTCCCGGAGCTGTAAACTTCATAAGGAATAACTGGGGAAAGCTTGATTTTCATTTTTTGAGTAATAATACCTCAAAATCCCCTGATACTTATGTAAAAAAACTTAACGGTATGGGAATTCCTGCGACTCTTGATCTCATACTTTCTCCTACAACGCCTCTCGTAGATTTTTTAAAAGAAAAAAACATTAAAACAGCCTATATAGTCGGTAATCATGATTTTTGTCGTGATCTGGCTTCCCGCATGCCGGAACTGAAGCAGCAGGAAGAAGGTGCACAAGCCGTCATACTGGCCTATGACACTGAGCTTACGTATGAAAAACTTTCTCGCTCCGCAATTCTTCTGGAAAATCATCCGGAAGTACTTTTCCTGGCTACGCATCCCGATAAGGTATGCCCTTCTCCGGAAGGGCCGCTGCCCGATGTAGGAAGTATGCTTGCGCTCTATAAAGTGGCTACTGGTCGCGATCCTCAATATATTTTTGGCAAGCCAGATCCTACGGTCCTGCAGCCTCTTCTGAGAAAATATCGGAAGGAAGAAATGGTTATGGCCGGAGATCGCCTCAGTACAGATAAAAAGCTGGCAGAAAACGCAGGAATTGATTTTATTCTCGTGCTGAGCGGTGAGGCTACTCTGGAAGAGGCAAAGGCAGAAGCCATACAACCCACCATCATTGCTGAAGACCTTGGAAAAGCTTGGGAGGAATAAAATCAGGAAGGAGAGAGAGGCTTCTATAGGAGTCTCTCTCTCCTTCCTATCCCATACTTAATAGTGTATCACAGGCATCAGCGCTACATGAATGCCGTTTTTTTACAAAAGGATCTATTTTCAGATTTCCTGAGATGTCTCACCGGATGGAAGAATAAATGGCACATCCTTGCCAAGCGTTTACAGGCTCTTTTATTTCCTATGGCAAATATTCTGAGTCCGATCTGCACAACTCAGCCAACAATATTTTCAGTACTCGGGCAAAGAATTCACCATCCGCAAAGAGAATGTGAGTCAGGGCGAATGCATGAACGTCATGCGTAATCGCTCACTCCTAAAAGGCGAGCAAATATTGTTTCCGTCTGAAACAGCCAGTCATGCGAGTCCTGCTTTTACCCTGTATTCCATAAGCGACTCATAAACGCTCATACCGACGCGCAGGTTGCCTTTTCCGCAGCCGATTTCTACCTTAGGCTTGGCAGCACCATGGTAATCAGAGCCGCCAGTCAGCTGAAGCTGATGACGAGTCGCAATATCCACACACAGTCTGACATCTCCAGAATCGTGTTCACTGTGATACGCTTCAAGAGCATCCAGTCCAAAGTCCTTCAGATATACCACCAGATGCTCAAGTTCATCTGCAGGAGCTCTCAGAAGACGGGGATGCGCCATAGAAACCAACGCCCCGGTATTCTTCAGAAGGGAAACGGCTTTTTCGGGGAGCATCAGTTCTCTGGGGACAAAGGCTGATCCAGTCCTGCCCAAAAAACGGTGAAATGCTTCCTTTCTGTTTTCCACGACTCCCAATCGACATAGGAGTTCGGCAAAATGAGGCCGTCCAACGACGCGGCCACCTGCCAAGGCTGCTGCCGCCTCGTAGGTCACATCCGTCATGCCGAGTTCCCGTAACCGCTCGGCGATGCGCAGATTGCGTTCAGTTCTTTTTTTTCGAACTTCAGCCAGCACTCTATCCAGATCCATTGTTTTCGTGCTGTCGTCAGGTATCCATAAGCCGAGAAAATGGGCTTCGCCCCAAGGGGTTATCGTACTAAGTTCACAGCCGCGCACAAAAGACATGCCGCACCTGTCCGCTTCCTGACGCGCCTCAGCAAGGCCGTCAAGCGTATCATGATCCGTCAGTGCAAGTACAGCAAGTCCGGCATGCACAGCCTTGTGGACCAACTCTCCCGGGCTATCAGTTCCGTCGGAAGCTGTACTATGGGTGTGAAGATCTATACGGGTTATATTCATGCTCTGACACTATCACTCCTTAATTCTGTGTCAATCATGCCATTGACGAAGCGTGCCGATACGATACGCTATGGTCTGAACCGCGTTAATGCGGAGAACGTCATGGCCGAGATTACGGGTTGAATATTTCCTTTGTACATTTGAATTGTTCTTATCGTTTCAGTTGTTTTCCCCTTTTATCAAGGTAGAAATATGTCCCTCACTCGGAATGTTTTCCCTATAACGAAAAGCGCCTCGTGGCAGTAAGGTACATCTCATGAAAAAAATTACTCTTACCGAAGGTCCGATAGTATTCGGGCATATGTTCTATACTACTGCCATGGTGTACGACCGACGAGAACAAGTTCCCTTTCCCCCTGTCAACGTCTACTTCTGTGATGATAAAGTTCTCGTCCAGGCTCTAGTACCTGGGCTTGAGCTGGAAGACATACGCATGTCTCTGGAACAGGATTTTCTTCTGTTGGAGGGCTGCATCATGCGCCATGAAGGTCATTACATTCATGAGGAACGCTACAGCGGACGGTTTCGACGAAAAATACCCCTGAGCACACCAGTCTTTTCTCATGCCAGAGCAAGACTCAGAAACGGTATTCTACAGATCGAATTTCAAAGAAGGAAGTGAAATTATGATGAAAAAAATCCATTATCCGCGAGTACGTCCTGCTACGGATATAGTGGACATGGAAGACGGTGTCCG
>JAXVQY010000185.1:0-2125 GCA_037303805.1 bacterium
GGCTTTTCCTCACCGCAGGCATCGTGCTCGGCGGCTGGTGGGCCTACATGGAACTGGGCTGGGGCGGCTACTGGGCCTGGGACCCCGTGGAAAACGCCTCCCTCATCCCCTGGCTCATCGGTACGGCCGCGCTGCATACCGCCATTGTGGAGACAAGACGCGGCAAGCTGCATCGCGTCAACATCTTCCTCATGAGCCTCACCACGGTTTCCGCCTTCTTCGCCACCTATCTGGTGCGAGGCGACGTGGTGAACTCCGTGCATGCCTTCGGAGGCAACGGTACCGGTCCGTATCTGCTCTTCTTCGTGCTGGCATTCCTCGCCGTCATCACCTTCATCTCTCTTTTTGCAAAGAATCCCGACGCCCGTGAGCTGGGAGGCCTCGAGACCCGCGAAGGCTTCGTGGTCATGACGGTCTGGCTGCTCATGGCGCTCTGTCTCGTCATTCTTCTGGCCACTCTCTGGCCGGTGATAAGCAAGCTGTGGACCGACCGCCCCGTCGGTCTGGATCAGCACTTCTACAACCGTGTCTGCCTGCCGCTGTTCACCGTCATGCTCGCGCTGCTTCTCGCCTGCCCCTGGATCAAATGGCAGGGCGGTCTGAAAAACTGGCGCAAGCTGCTCATCTCGGGTGCGGCCTTCTGCGGTGCGCTCATTGTCTTCTGGCGCACCGGCGTACAGCAGGCCCTGCCCCTCATGTCCGCTTCGCTCAGCGCAGCGCTTCTCGTGAGCATGGTCATGATCCTGGCTGAAAAGTCCACGAGGACATGGATGCCTTCCCTCATGGCCTGCCTCGTTCACATAAGCGTGGCGCTCGTGGCTCTCGGCATCTCCTTTTCCGGCCCGTACAAGCAGGAAGTGGAAGTGGAGCTGGCCCGCGGCGGCGTCGTGCAGGTAGGCCCGTACAGCGTCACGCTGTCCAACCTCTATGAAGGACGGGACAGGACCTTCGAATTCATCGAGGCGGAACTTCAGCTTTCCAAGGACGGCAAGACCGTGGGCACCGTCTCTCCGCAGCGCCGTCTCTACGACAAGTTCCAGCGCAGCGCCTTTTCCGAACCCACTACCTATCCCTCTCTGGGAAGCGAGTTCTATGCCACGCTTCTCGGCGTGAACGGCGGCAAGGCCGTGCTGCGCATGAGCGCCAATCCGCTGGTGAACTGGCTCTGGATAGGCGGCGCGCTCATGAGTCTGGCCCCGATCCTCGGTCTGCGGCGTCGGCAGCGCCGGGAAAACAGCTCCTCCCCGCACGGGGAAGACCCGGAAAACTGACATGGACGAGTCCCGTCCGATTCTGGAACTCAGGGGAGTGGCCAAGGCCTTCGGACCGAGGCTGCTCTTCCGCCGTATCGACCTTGCGCTCATGCCCGGCACGCTTACCCTTCTTGCCGGAGCCAACGGCGCGGGCAAATCCACACTCATGCGCGTCATGGCCGGGCTGACGAAACCGGACGCCGGTTCCGTCCTGCGTCATGTTCCCGATGAAAAGCTGGGCTACATGGCCCATGCCACCTTCCTGTACCCGGGACTGGATGCGGAAGAGAATCTGCTTTTCTGGGCTCGTGCCGCAGGCCTCGACCATGCCGCCGACAGAACGAAAAAAGCCCTTGAAACCGTGGGACTCACCCGTCACGCCCATGAGAGAGCAGGCATCTTTTCCCGCGGCATGGCCCAGCGGCTCAACCTCGCACGACTTCTGCTCGCAGACCCCGTGCTCATTCTTCTCGACGAACCGGCCACAGGTCTCGACGTCGCCTCCCGCCGCATGCTCATGGAACTCATGCTGAAGGCCAGAAGCGAGGGCGCGGCCATCGTGTGGATAAGCCACGATACGGCCGGAGACTCGCGCCACGCCGACCGCGTGCTTACGCTGGAAAACCGCTTTCTCCGGGAAGAAGCGGGAGGTCTGTCATGATTCGATGCGCCCTCGCCCTCTGCGGCAAGGATCTCAAGCTCACGCTTTCCCGCGGAGCCGGTCTCATGCAGGCTCTGCTGCTCGGCCTTCTGCTCGTGTTCCTCTTCAGCCTGTCCATGAACGCCGGGGACAGACTCAGTCCGCAGGCGGCCGCCGCCATGTTCTGGCTGGCCTCGGCCTTCTGTCAGGTGCTCATCTTCAACATGCTCTA
>JAXVQY010000186.1:0-3338 GCA_037303805.1 bacterium
CCATGGTCTCCGTTGGGATTGGTCAGACGGTTGGCGGTAAGGTTCGGAGGCATGTGCGTAAACAGCAGAGCCGCCTGTCCCGCAGGAATATTCTTCAGCTCCCCTTCCAGCCACTGACGACCGGCGGTATCAGGCCAGATTCCCATGAGCAACAGATGAAGACCGCCCTTTTCTCTGCTGAGAACGACTGGCTGATTATAAGGATCAAAAGACGTCACCTTCCCGCCCCGGGCTCTTTCCAGCATGCCGCGCAGGGCTCCGTCGTCACGGGCAGGATACATGGGACGGAAAAAGCCTACGGCGTTGGTCATATCATGGTTGCCCGGCACGACGAGCAGCTCGGCCGGCTTCCCCTGACGATCACGGACGGTGATTCCCTTCCCATACTGTTCCATGAACAGTTCCCAGCATTCCGTTGCCGTCATGGGGGCCTTTTCTCTGGTGCCTTCCATTCTGTTGGCCACGTCACCGGTGGAAATCACATAGTCTATCCAGTTGACGGTCTTGCCCGCCATCACTCCACCGTCCGGTGGCAGAACAAGGCCCGGCAGCTCGTTGATGGAAGTAACAAGTGCCGCGTTGACATCGGTGGCGGGAACCTGTTTTCTGCCTCTGAACGCCTTGCGGGTGATGCCGTAATGCTGATTGGACGTATAGACGATCTGCACAACGTCCGCATAGGCTCCGGTATTCCATACCGCTGAAACCACAAGTGCCAGCAGAAGCGTCATGGTGACGCGAAAACGAATCATCCTGTTTCCGACAGAAGTCATGTATGCCCCCTTGAGAGCGGTTTACGTTCGCAACATCCCCCGGCACCGAAAACAGGCTCAACCACGAGGTTGGGGCTCTCCCCACTGCAGAACGCAGACGCAGGACACATGCAAGGCCGCAGGAAGAAACGGTTCACCAAGGGACACATCCGCGTCTCCGAAGCTTTCATCGCCGGAAACGCCGTACGGAGCAACCATAGACAGGAAACATGACGTCAGCATGAAGAGCACATGACAAGCTCATTTCCTTTTTCCAAAAACTCCCCGAGGCTGTTCGGCACCATCGCGGGAATTTTGCGCGCGGCCAACGGAAGCCTGCCGTGACCACACCCCGTATTCCGCCATCTAGCGAAGATACTTCCGAATAAGCCTCATGAGCACCTTGATGTCCAGCGGCTTGGCCACATGGGCGTTCATGCCGCATTTCATGCAGTTGTGAATGTCTTCGGAAAAAGCGTCGGCAGTCATGGCTATGATGGGGATGGAGGCATCCGGTCTGTCCATGGCCCTCACCGCCCTAGTGGCTTCATAACCGTTCATGACGGGCATGCGCACGTCCATGAGGATGAGGTCGTAGTAGCCCGGAGCGGAATTGCGGAATTTGTCCACGCAGACCAGACCGTTTTCGGCCCAGTCCAGAACAAAGCCGAACTCCTCAAGAACGGCACTGGCCACCTCCCAGTTCAACTCGTTATCCTCGGCCAGAAGAATACGTTTGCCCGCAAAATCCGACAGCCCGACCTCAAGGCCGTTGCTCTGACTGGAACCTTCTTCCATGAAAGGCTTCATGCCCTGAAACAGCGTGGACTTGAACAGAGGCTTGGGAATAAAGCCGGAAATGCCGGCAAGCTTCGCTTCCCGCTCTATTTCACTCCAGTCATAAGACGAAATCAGCAGAACCGGGACATGCTCGCCAGCACTTCCCGGAGTCTGCGGGCCGTATCCACTCCGTTCATTTTCGGCATCTTCCAGTCGATGAGGATGATGTGGTAATCCTTTCCCTGACTGTACTGCTGTTCCACCATGGAAACGGCACTGGCACCATCCAGAGTCCAGTCCACGGTCGTTCCCATCTCCGTCAGCGCTGCGACGGCCGTACGGCACAGTTCCTCGTCATCGTCCACGATCAGTATGTTCCATGGAGGAAGCCGCATCTGTTCTTTCTGGACATTCGTCTTCTTCATATCCAGCGTGACGTGAAATTCCGTGCCCTTGTCCACTTCACTGTGCAGTTCAATGGTGCCCTTCATTTCATCCACGATGTATTTCATAATGGACATGCCGAGTCCGGTACCTTCAATTTTATGAACACGGGCACTGTCTTCACGGGCAAAGGATTCGAAGATTTTTTTCTGAAATTCGGGGGTCATCCCTATTCCCGTATCCCGAACCAGAAGATGTGTCCGTACGAACCACTCGCCCCGAGGAGACGGCTCCTGGTAAAGCCCCAGCTCAATGGTGCCTCCCTGCGGCGTAAACTTGAGCGCGTTGGAAAGCAGATTAAGCAGCACCTGGCTCAGACGCACGCTGTCCGAATAGACGTTTTCCGATAAAATATTATGAATGTGAATATCAAACTGCTGCTTTTTCGCCTTGATCTGGGGCTGTACAATTCCGACTATGCCTTCCATCACCTCACGCAGAGAAACGACATCCATATTGAGAGAAAGCTTGCCGCTCTCTATCTTGGACATGTCCAGAACATCATTGATGAGGCCGAGAAGATGCCGGCTGGAAAGCGTGATCTTTCTCAGGCAGTCCTGAACGAGCACGATATTTCCGGCGTTGGTGGAAGCGATGGCCGTCATGCCCACAATGGCGTTCATGGGCGTTCGTATGTCGTGGCTCATATTGGAAAGAAACTCGCTCTTGGCCCTGTTGGCCCTGTCCGCCTCCGCCCGAGCCTGCTCCAGCTCCATGATCTGCCGCCGGGAAATCCGCGAATAAAACAGAAACAACGCCAGAATGGACAGAAGAAGCAGCAGTCCCGTGCCTACGGTCGTGTACAGCCTGCTGCTCCACATGCTGTCGACGACCTTATCAAGCGGGCCGTACGGCATATCCGTCACCAGATACCATTCGGAATTGGGAAGCGGAGAACAGTGCACATGATGCCGTTCTCCGTTGACGGTCAGAAACATCGTGTAGTCCGCCCCGCGCCGGATGCTGCTCTGAAGGTTCCTCAGCATTGTATCCGTCGTCTTTCCTGCAAAGCGCACGTTCTTCGCAAACCAGGTATAGTAGTTGTCTTCATCGACAGCGGCATTTCGGAACACAAAGCTGCCGTCCTTGCGGATGATGTGAGAATACACCTGGGATTCATCCAGGTTCAGGGACATGGCGTCGCTTATGCTCTCCAGAGGCTGACCCACAACCAGTGCGGTGCATATTCTGCCGTCCTCCATGGGATAGCCTCTCGAAACAGGATAGCCTACGGAAATACCGAGAATAATGAACTCCTTCCCGGATGAGGTTATTGCGGATGCCACATTTTTCTCGCCCGTGTTCAGAGCATGAAGAAAGGCTGCTTCATCATTGATGCGCAACGGTTCGCCGATAATGACC
>JAXVQY010000187.1:0-20931 GCA_037303805.1 bacterium
ACCTTTTACTTTTCCGACAACGTCCGCGACATGACGGAATCCCTGTCGTCGTCAAGCTGTTCGCTGGAGGACTGGTACCGCATCATCTATCCGGACGATCGCTTCAGATTGAACCGCTATGCCGGTGACGTGATCAGAAAACGACTGGCGAGCTGCCGCTTCAACTACAGGATCTGGGGCAGGCGCGGGCAGTTTATCTGGGTGACCAGCAAGGGAAAATGCTGTTTTGACGACAGGGGACGGGCGATTTTTTTTCTGGGAAGTCTCTCGGAGCAGAACAGTCCGTACCGTGCCGGAGAAAGAGACCGTCAGGCCGTGTTTCTCAAGAGCGTGGATCAGGCCTATCGGCAGGGACGATGCGGTCATCTGCTGATGGTGGATGTGGATGATCTCGGTCGACTCAATCTGAAGTACGGCCGCGAGTTCGGCAACGGCGTGCTTGAGGAGCTTCGGGACGCCATGCGGGAGGCCTGTCCGGAAGGGGTTCGTCCCTGCCGGGTCAACGGAAGCAATTTCTGCGTTCTTTTGCCGGATACGGAACGGGCGGACATGGAAGCGTATTTCGGCACCGTGCAGAAGAGTCTCGAGGGCGAGTGCACGGTATCGGGGGGATGCGTTTCCCTGCAGCAATATCAGGTGCCGGACAGCGGCCTTCTTCTTCAGTATGCCGAAAGTGCGCTGGAAGCCGCCAAGAGGGAGGGGAAGAGCCGGCTGAATTTCTTCACGCCGGAGGACTATGAACGCAAGCTGGTCGCTCTGGAACTGCTGGAGGATCTGGAGGCCGCCGTACGGAAGGACTTCGAGGGCTTTTTTCTTGTCTATCAGCCGCAGATCCGTTCCGAGACCTTCGATGTCGCCGGAGCGGAAGCGCTGCTTCGTTTCTCGTCTCCCCGGCGGGGGCTTGTTTCTCCGGCGGAATGCATTCCCGTTCTGGAAAGGAGCGGGCTTATCGTTCCGGTGGGATGCTGGGTTCTGCGGACGGCCCTGGAACAGTGCCGTCGCTGGCGGCAGCTTGCTCCCGATTTCCGCGTGAGCGTCAACATGTCCTACGTGCAGCTGACCCGTCCGGAAGTTCAGGACGAGGTGCTGCGTCTTCTGCGGGAAAAAGGTCTGCCCGGAAGCTCCCTGACCGTGGAGGTCACGGAAGGCATGGAGCTTCAGAACTATCCGTATCTGAACACCGTGTTCAGCGCATGGAAGGAAGAGGGGATCGAGATTTCGGTGGACGACTTCGGTACCGGCTATTCCAGTCTGAGCTGGCTCAAGGAACTGGCCATAGACGAGATCAAGATCGACCGGTGTTTCGTCCGGGGCATACAGGACAGCGCCTATAATCTGCGGCTGCTTTCCAACATCCTTGAGCTTGCCGGAAGCGGGCAGATAAGGGTCTGCTGCGAAGGCGTGGAAACGGAGGCCGAACTTTCCGTGCTGGAGCCTCTTCAGCCGGGGCTGTATCAGGGATATTTTTTTTCCGGGCCCGTACCGGCGGAGGAGCTCGACGTCAAAAAGACGTACGTCGGGGCAAGGATCGACCATCGGGAGGGGGCGGAGGTGCAGAACACGTCCCCGGAGGACGGACAGCTTGCCTATGAACATGCGGTGCTGGACAAGACCGAGGACGTCATTTCCCTGTGCGACGTCCGGACCCATGAAATATATTATCTGAACGCCGCCGGTCAGAGACTTTTCGGCGTCCGGGACTACCGGGGACGAAAGTGCTATACCACGCTGCGCGGCAGGGATGCGCCGTGCAGCTTCTGCCCCAACGGCCTCCTCCGTCATGACTCCTTCCATATCTGGGAGGACTGGAACGCTTACTGCAACCGGCATTTTCTTCTGAAGGACAAGCTGCTGGAGGTGGGAGGCCGAACGCTGCGTCTCGAAGTGTGCATGGACATCACGAAGCGGGAATACGTCAGCCGCAAGACGCAGGAACGTCTGGATTTTGCCAGGCGCATCACCGGCTATGTGGATGTGCTGCACAGGCAGCAGAACTGGAGCCGGGCCGTCGAACTGGTGCTTGCCTCCGTCGGAGATTTCTACAGGGCCGACCGGGCCTATCTTTTCGAGCCTTCCTCTCTGCTGCCGGGCGGCTGGGACAACACCTTCGAATGGTGCGCTCCGGGCATCGCCTCGCAGAGAAAAAGCCTCCAGCAGGTGCCGCCGCAGGCCACGGCCCGGTGGATGGAGCATTTTCTGAAGGATGAATCCGTCATCATCTACAATACGGAGCCGCTGAAGAGTCTGGCCCCTCTGGAATGGGAGATGCTTGCCGGTCAGGACATTCACCGTCTGATTGTCGTGCCCCTCATGGAGGACAGGCATGTGGTCGGCTTCGTCGGCGTGGACAATCCCCGTTATGCCATTGAGGACGACACGCAGGTGCGGGTACTGGCCAGTTTCCTTGTGGTCCGCTTTCAGCGGGAGAGGCGGGAGCGGCAGGAAAAGCAGGCAGCCTTTTCCGGGCGGTGACGGGCACGCCGTGACGGGGATTCCGCAGAGAGAACGGCGGGATTTCTGTTCACGGGCCGCAGGTCCGTCCCGGAGGGGGGAGAGGTGCGACGCGGCTGAGGCGGGGCAGCCGGGATCGTCAACAGGATCGACATTCATCCGGACGGCACGGAGCATGGCTGCCGATCAGCCGTCACGGGAGATGAACCATGGCACAATATGAAGTAAACAACAGCTCCATACAGACACTTCTGTCCTGGATACGCAGCGGGGAGATCGCCATACCGGAAATTCAGCGTCCCTTTGTGTGGGATTCCACCAAGGTGCGTGATCTGATCGATTCCCTGTATGCCGGTTTTCCGGTGGGATACATCATTGTCTGGAAGAATCCCGACGTGCGTCTGAAAGACGGCAGCATTTCTTCCGGAAAGAAGATCCTCATTGACGGTCAGCAGCGCATCACGGCCCTGCAGGCCGCTGTCGTGGGGACGCCGGTCATCGGCGGCAATTACCGCAAGAAGAACATCAGGATTGCCTTTCATCCGCTGGAACAGCGCTTTGAGGTCGCCAACCCGGCCATCGAAAAGGACGGGGCCTGGATTCCCGACATCGCCCCGCTCTATCAGCCGGGATTCGATTCCTTCAACTTCGTCATCGACTATTGCAGCAGAAATCATCTGGATGACGGCAGACGGAGTGCCGTCAACGACGTGCTTACCCGGCTGCAGCAGATTCAGAACAACAGCATCGGCGTGATCGAACTGTCGCATCAGCTGGATATCGCGCAGGTGACCGAAATATTCATCCGCATCAATTCCAAGGGCGTGGTGCTTTCCCAGGCCGATTTCGCCATGTCCAAAATTTCTTCCGATGACCGCTATGGAGGAAATCAGATCCGCAAGACAGTGGATTATTTCTGTCACCTGATGCAGAAGCCGGAGGATTTTGAGGCGATATGCCAGAACGATGCGGAATTTGCGGCCGGAGGAGATTTCTCCGCCATCAAGTGGGTCATCAACGAACATGAAGATATCTATGTGCCGGATTATACCGATGTGCTGCGGGTGGCCTTCACCTTCAAGTTCCTGCGCGGACGCATTGCCGATCTGGTAAGTCTGCTGTCGGGCCGCGACTTTAATTCCCGCGATTATCAGGAAGCCATTGCCGAGGCCTCCTTTGCCAGACTCAGGGAAGGGGTCCTGGAATTCGTCGGCAGGACCAGCTTCCAGCGTTATCTGATGATCGTGAAATCCGCCGGCATCATCTCTCCGGCCATGATCCGCTCTCAGAATGTCCTGAACTTCGGTTATGCCCTGTATCTGCTGCTTCGCTCCAGAGGGGTGGATGCGGCGATCATCGAAAAGGTCGTACGCCGGTGGGTGGTGCTTTCCGTTCTGACCGGCAGATATTCCGGCTCTCCGGAATCGGCGTTCGACTACGACATCAAACGCTTCCAGACCAACGATCCTCTGGACTTTCTGGAGCATGTCGAAGAGGGGGAACTGTCCGAGGCCTTCTGGAACAACATTCTGGTGACGAAGCTCGATACTTCCGTAGCCAGCAGTCCGATGTTCCATGTATTTCTGATGGCACAGGTCAAGGCGGGCGACTGCGGTTTCCTGTCGGAGCAGATCGATGTGAAGTCGCTCATCGAGCAGCGCGGCGACATTCATCACATCTTTCCCAGGAAATATCTGCAGAAGTGCGGCATCAAGGAGCGCGGACAGTACAATCAGATTGCAAACTATGTCTACACGCAGTCTGAAATCAACATCAGGATCAAGGATCAGGCTCCGAAAGAGTACATGGCCCATGTCAGGGAACAGTGTGCGGGCGGAAATGCGGTCTACGGCGGCATCGACTCTCTGGACAGGCTGGAGAAAAACATGGCCGCCAACTGCATTCCGCAAGAAATTTTCGACATGGACTATACCATGTTCGGGGATTTTCTGGCGAAGCGCCGCCGTCTGATCGCGCAGAAGATTCGGAATTATTATGAATTGTTGAAATGATGCCTTGAACCTGAGAAGGCGCCCCTCGAAGAGAGGCGCTGCTCCGTTCTTGCGAGGAGGCGCTGCTCCTGCCCGTGGGGATGCGGTCCTCGAAGGGGGAGGTGGTTCCGTTCCGATGACCGGATGTTTGTTCCGGCGTTCTTGTTCCGGCAGGGGCGGCATGCGGCACAGGCGGAGCCGGATACCGCCCCTGCGGCGTCAGGCGTTTTTCAGGACAGAACCGCCACCGTTTCCACATGCGGCGTCTGCGGGAAAAGGTCCACGGGCTGCACGGCACGCACGGTATAGGTCTGCGAAAGGCGCGCCAGATCGCGGGCCAGCGTGGAGGGATTGCAGGAAACCAGCACGAGGCGCGGCGGGCGATGCTTGAGTATGGCCTGCACGGTGCGCTCGTCCATGCCTGAGCGCGGCGGATCGGTGACGAGAAGATCGGGATTGCCGCGTTCCCGGAAGCAGCGCTCCAGGCGGGCGGCGTCGCCGCTTTCGAAGGTACAGCGCTGACCCAGACCGGCCCGATCGGCGTTCAGGGCGGCAAGCTGCACGGCCTGAGGCACGGTTTCGAGTCCGAAGACCTGTTCGAAATGCGGGGCCATGGTCAGGGCAAGGCCGCCCGCGCCGCAATAGATGTCCCAGCATTCCCGACCCCACGGTCTGCCCGGGGCGGCATCGAAGAGCGTGGAGGCAAGGTCGGCGGCCGTGTTGTAGAGCCGTTCGGCGGCACGGGTGTTGACCTGAAAGAAGGAATTGTGATCCAGGCGGAAGGTCACGTCCCGTCCCTGAAGATGCAGGGTTTCGGACAGGCCGGGTTCACCCAGCGTGAACACGGTTTTTTCCCCGTAGGCCACGCTTGCGGGGCTGGTCCGCACGCTGTGCACGAAGCCGGTCACACCGGCAGAGGCGTTCATGAGTTCGCTGCCGAGTTTGCGGATGTTTGCATCTTCCTGCGGAGAGGGCAGCGTGATGAGTTCCACCAGACAGCCGCCGTCGCGGGGTTCGCGGATGACGGCAAAGCGCAGTATGTCGTTCTGCCGCACCGCGCTGCTGAAGCCTTTGCGGCGCGCGGATCCGGCGCGTCCGCCCTGTTCCCCGGGCGCGGCGCGCAGATGAAATTTTTCGACGAGACGGCGCAGCTCTTCCAGCACGGCCATGGTACGCGGCGTCTGAAGCAGACAGTGCGTCACTTCCGTGACGGAGCGGGAGGCGCGTGCCCTGAGGCCGAGCAGGGTCCTGCCGTTGTCCCCGGCGGCAAAGGCGAATTCCATTTTGTTCCGGTAGCCCCATTCCGGTTCCCCGTCCGGAGAAACGGCGGGACGGATCACGCCTTCCGGCAGGTCCAGTCTGCCGAGGCGGCGGAGCGCGTCCTGCACGAGGCGGGTCTTCCATTCCAGCTGACGGGCATGGGGCAGACTCTGCCAGGGACAGCCGCCGCAGCTTTCGGCATGGATGCAGGGAGCGGGGCGTTCGTCGGGCGAGGGAAGAAGCACGTCGACAAGCTCGGCTTCGGCCATGCGCTTTCTGACGGCGGAAAGCCGGACGCGCACGCGCTGGCCGGGAAGTCCGCCGCGTACGAACACGGTCATGCCGTCTTCGCTGCGGCCTACGGTGCGGCCGTCCGGGGAGAGTCCGTGCAGATTGAGTTCGAGAGCGTCGCCTGCGGTATGTTCCATGCGTATTCTCCTTTGTGGTGGCGCATCATAGCAGGGCCGGGGCGGAAAGGCAAAAGGGGCGGCGGGAAGCTGCTCCCGCGCCCCGGCTTCCGCAAGGGCGCCAAGAACACGGACGGAGGGCGTCCGGCGGCACGGCGTCTTGTTTTTCCTCGTGCGGATACCGTGTCCGCGGCGCGGGGCTCCTTGACTTTTTGACGCTCTTGGGGGAGGATGAATGTTGATTCCGGCGACCTTGCCGGAAGGGCCGTCCAGACTTTTCGAGGAGCACACGTATGGGAGAACTCATCACCAGCGCCATGCATTCCACCCCTCAGGGCTTTGTGGGCGTGGGCTGCATCTTCATTTATTTCATCGTCATGATCGCCGCCATCATCTATCGTGTCCGTCGCGGCGAGCACGTTCATTGATTTCTGCCGTTCGGGCATGAAAAAGGCGCGTTTTCCTCAGGGAAAGCGCGCCTTTTTCGTCGGGACGAAAAGCCGGAGGCGGAATCGGCGCCGCATCCGGCGGGAGAGCCGGGGAGGTTACACGTCGAGCCCGGCGTGATAGCCCTGATAAACCGCGGTGGTGATGGTGGAGGGGCGCACGGCGTCGCCGATCACGCGCACGAAGGGCGCGGCATCGAGGAGCGAGTCGTATCGGCGGGATCTCTGGCCCACGGCACAGATCACCGTGCCTGCGGGAAGGAGGGTTTCGCTGCCGTCGGCCTCACGCACGAGAAGGCCGTCCTTCGTCACGGCAAGACCGGTGCAGGAGGTATGCACGTCCACAAGTTCCTTCAGCTTGCGCAGCAGAATGGGCCGATGCCGGATATTGGCGTCGGGCGCGACTTCGGGACGCATTTCCGCCAGCGTGACCTTTTTGCCTTCCTGCGCGAGGTGAACGGCACATTCGCATCCTGCAAGGCCGCCGCCGAGCACCACCACGGTATCCGCACATTCGGCGCTTCTTTTATAGTAGTCGTTGACCACGATGACGTTCGCACCGTCCATGCCGGGCAGCGGGGGCACGACGGGTTCGGAACCCGTGGCGATGATGAGCGCGTCCGCCCCTTCCTTTTCCACATATTCGGCCGTGACGGTGGTGTTCAGGCGCACTTCCACGCCTTCGATTTCCATCTGGCGGGCCAGGGTGAGGCCGAGCTGGTACATTTCGCGCTTGAAGGGAATGGCCTGCTCGCTGCGCAGTATGCCGCCGAGCTCCGCTTCCTTTTCGCACAGAATGACGTGATGGCCGCGCTGCGCCGCAGTGACGGCGGCCTTCATGCCGCCGCAGCCGCCGCCCGCCACGATGACCTTTTTCGCACGGCGGGCGGGCAGGGCCGGGGGATCCTGTTCGCGGCCGATCTGCGGATTCACCGTACAGCGGCGCGTGCCCGTGGTGGGGCGCTCCGCCATGCACACGAAGCAGCGCAGGCAGCGTACGATTTCATCATCGCGTCCTTCCGTCACCTTGGCGGGCAGTTCGGGATCGGCAATGAGGGCGCGGGCCATTTCCACCACGTCGGCCTTGCCGGAGGCGATGATTTCCTCCATCTGAGCGGGATCGTTCAGCGCGCCGATGGTGGCCACGGGCGTGGACACGTGCTTCCTGATTTCCGCGGCGAGGTACACGTTGCAGCCGTGTTCGGAGAACATGGACGGGTGCGTATCGAAAAAGCCGAACTGATACGATCCGGCCGACACGTGGATGAGATCCGCCTTGCCGTCGATGAGTTCGGCGATTTTTATGCCGTCTTCCAGCGTATAGCCGCCCTCGAAGAGTTCGGATCCGCTCATGCGCACTTCGATGGGAAATCCCGGGCCCACGGATGCGCGAACGCTGGCGAGAACCTCGAGCAGCAGACGGGCGCGTCCTTCAAGGCTGCCGCCGTATTCGTCGGTGCGTTTGTTGAAATAGGGAGAAAGGAACTGGTTGATGAGCCAGCCGTGTCCGGCATGGATCATGACCATTTCAAAGCCCGCGCGTCTGGCCAGCGCGGCCTTCTCGCCGTAGGCGGCCACGATGTCGGCTATCTGTTCCTTCGTGAGAGCCTTCACCGCTCTGCCGTCGGGACGGACGCCGTCGCAGGGGCCGTACTGGCAAAGCGACGCCTTCTTTTTCTTGTCCACCAGATAGGTGCCCGCGTACTGGCCGGAGTGGGAAAGCTCCACGCTGGGAATGGCCCCGTGGCGGCGTATGGCGTCGGCCGTCATGGTGAAGCTCGCCAGAGAACCCGGCGTCTGAAGTTCCAGATGCAGCATGTGGGAGGCGTCCGTCTCCGGATGAACGACAAGTTCGCTCACGGTGACGTTGGCGCTGCCGCCTCTGGCCCTGTTCTCATAGAAGGCGCGGCTTCCCGGACCGGCGCAGCAGTCCCAGGTGATGTCGGTGGCGCCGGTGGGCGCGGCGAACATGCGGTTGCGGAAGGTCACCTTGCCGAGCGTGATGGGGGAAGAGAGGTGCGGATATTTTCGTATCATGGAGGCTCCGGAATCATGTTTTTCTCTTATCCATCACAGGAATCATCCGCACTGTAAAGTCGAAAACATCACCGGATTGTTTGATGGCTTCGGACATGTGGATTTTTTCCCATACGCGGCGCGGGCTTGTGCCGCAACAAAAGTCCGCGGGGAGAGAGGCCGGTTGTCAGGGGAGAGGCGCCGGTCGTCAGGGAAGAGACGCCGGTCGCCGCGGAAGGAATGCCGGGGAAGAGCGACGGCCCGGAGGCGGGGCAGGTGTCTCGACAGAGGCGGGGGAAAGTGTTCCGGAGCAGGGACTTTTTCCGTCAGGCCGTACGGGCGGCGGATCACGGCGGAAACGGCGTTTGTCGGCACGGGCGGAGCGCGGAACGGGCGGTACCCGGCGGAACAATTCCCCTTTGAATGATAATGAAATTCTTTTTTTTTATAGTTGACAGTGAAATTCCATTTCAATATAGTTCACCAGTCGTCCGATACGAAGGAAGAGTTCCGAAGCGGGCGCACGGGAGTCCGCCTCAGGCGGGAAGCAGAAAAATGCGGGATGTTCCTGCGCAAGGAGAATCGGATATGAACGAGAATATGAAGTACGGTCTGTTTTTTCTCGGCGGCGTGGCGCTCGGCGCCATCGGGGCCGTGGCGGTAAGCCGCGGCAAGCTGGATCTCAAGCCCTTTGCCACGGAGCTTGTGAGCCGCGGACTCGACGCACGCGACGCGCTGCTGGCCAGGGCCGAGACCGTCCGCGAGAACGTGGAAGACATGGTGGCCGAGGCGCAGGCCGTTTCCGAGCAGCGCAGGGCCGGTCGGGAAGAGGCGTAGTTTCCGGCGGAGCCGTATTCCGGCTCCGGCATGTCGTACCCGGCGGTCTGTCCTGCACAGGCCCGCCGGGTTTTCTTTCCGCCGGAGGGTTCTCCGGCGCATCCGGGAGAAGTTATGAATGTTGTTCTGGTCCACCGTATTCCGGGGCGTGCACGTTTTCGCAGCCGCACGGCCTTCGGGATGCGTACGGCCACGGCGCTGGCCGACGGGCTGGATGCTCTGGACGGCGTGGAGGGCGTGCGCGTCAATCCGCGTACCGGAAGCGTGCTTCTGATCTACAGCGATGAAGGCGTGTTCGACCGGGCGGCGGCATGGCTCGGCGGCGCACGCAGGGAAAGGGAGCGGCCCGTGCCTGCACGCGCTGAGGGAGGAGAGCGGCCGAGTCTGTTTCCGTTCTTCCGCTATCTCTGCATCAGGCCGCTTCTGCCTCTGGCCGTCAACATGGTCTCGGCCTTTTCCGGGGCGCTGCCCTTTCTGCGTCGCTGCCTTTCGTCTTTGTGTCACGGCAGGCTGGATGTGGACGCGCTGGACGGTGCGGCCATAGCCGTTTCGCTGCTGCGGCGGGACTTCGGCACCGTGGGACTGCTTACGCTGCTGCTCGGCTTCGGCGATGCTCTGGAACGCTACACGCAGAAGAAGTCGCTGGAGAATCTGGCGTCTCATCTGGCGCTTCAGGTGGACAGTGTATGGGTGAAGCGCGACGGCGCGGAACAGCTCGTGCCTTTTTCCGACCTGCGCGAAAGCGATCTTGTGGTGGTGCGGGCCGGTTCCGCCATTCCCGTGGACGGCGTGGTGCAGGAAGGGACGGCCTCGGTGAACGAATCCTCCATGACCGGCGAGCCGCTGGGCGTCATGAGAAGTGCGGGGGCTTCCGTCTATGCCGGGACCGTGGTGGAGGACGGAGAAATCGGCATCCGGCCCACGAGCATAGGCAGGGATACCCGCATGCAGCAGATCGTACGCTTCATCGAGAATTCCGAACAGATGAAGGCGGGCATTCAGGGCCGTTTCGAGAGGCTGGCCGACCGCGCCGTGCCCTTCACCTTCGGTCTTGCCGCTCTGGTGTGGCTGTTCACCCGCAATCTGACCCGTGCGGCCTCGGTGCTCCTGGTGGATTATTCCTGTGCGCTGCGTCTGGCCACGCCGCTTGCCATACTTGCGGCCATGAATGAAGGCGTGAAGCACAGGGTCATGGTCAAGGGCGGGCGTTTTCTCGAGGCCCTGTCTCTGGTGGACACCGTGGTCTTCGACAAGACGGGCACGCTCACGCAGTCGCGTCCGGAAGTGGCGCGCGTCATTGCCGCCGAAGGCTACGACGAGGATGAGGTGCTGCGTCTTTCCGCCTGCCTTGAGGAGCATTTTCCGCATCCCGTGGCGCGGGCCGTGGTACACGGCGCCGAAAGACGGAATCTGCGTCATGAGGAGGAGCACACCGAGGTGGAATACGTGGTGGCCCACGGCATAGCTTCCCAGTGGCGGGGAAAGAGGGTGCTGCTCGGCAGCCGTCATTATCTTTCGCAGGATGAGCATGTGGACGTCGGTCCCATGGAGGCGCAGATCGAAGAACTGACCCGGGAGGGCTATTCGCTGCTCTATCTTGCGGTGGACGGGGCGCTCGCGGGCATCATTGCCATGGAGGATCCTCTGCGGCCGGAAAGCGCGGCCCTGGTCGCCCGTCTGCGCGACATGGGCGTGAAACACGTGCTCATGCTGACCGGCGACGACGAGCGCACGGCCGCGTCCGTGGCCGCATCTCTGGGCATTGCGGAGTTCCGGGCGCAGGTGCTGCCCGAGGACAAGGCCCGCGTGGTGCGCGAACTCAGGGAGCAGGGCCGCACCGTGCTCATGATAGGCGACGGCATCAACGACTCTCCGGCGCTTTCCACGGCGGACGTGGGCGTGACGCTGCGCGACGGCGCGGATCTGGCCCGGGAAGTGGCCGACGTGGTGCTCATGGGCGGTTCGCTTCAGGAGCTTTCGACGGCGCTGGAACTGGGCCGCGGCACCATGAGGCGCATTCACGGCAATTTCACGGCCACCATGGTGCTGAACACCGCATTTTTATTCGGAGGACTGGCCGGAGTGCTTCAGCCGGGCGTGTCGGCGGTGCTCCATAACCTGACGACGCTCGGCGTTTCGCTGAACGCCATGCGTCCGACTCTGCCGAAGGGGGCATAAGATGGCTTCTGTTTCCGATCACATCGTCAGTTTCATCGACGGCCGCGTGCGGCTGCGTCATCCCGCCCTGAAAAAGCCGGATCTGGCCGACATGGCGCTTTCCGTGGTGAAGAGCGTGGAGGGCGTGACCGATGTGCGCGTCAACCCCGTCACCGGTTCCATGCTGCTGTTCTACGATACGGAAAAGCTGTCGCGGGAGCAGCTTCTTGCGCTGGCGCATCAGTGTTCCGCCTTTCTCCCGGACGAGGAGGAAGAGCCGCGGAAGGCTTGCCGCGGGTCCGCCGGTCCTGCGTGCAGGCTCCTGAGCCGGGAGACGACACGCCTTGTGGACCGTGCCCTTCTGGTTTCCCTTCTCTGCTCACTGGCCGGAGCCGCCGCAGGTCTGGAAGCGGTGCATCGCGTCACGGGCGCGGTGTTCGCCGTGGCCAGCCTTCAGCATCTGGCCGCGCACAGAAAGGCGCTCTGGTAGGTTCGCCGTGCGCGTTTCATGGCGGGACGGGGCGCAAAGGCTCGCACGATGGCTGGGGACGGGACTGTGCGCCGCGTTGACGCTCACCTTGCTGTGCATGGCCGCGGCCGTGCTCGTGCAGGCGCTGGCCGTGCTGCTTCTCGGTCTCTTTGCGGCCGCGCTGCTGCTGCCGCATCCCTTGAAATGGTACGCCGCTCAGGCCGGAGAAGCCGCAGGGACGTTTTTCGATACCCTGACCCGCAGCTTCGGCGGAAAGGAACGTCCTGAGCGCGAAACGGAATGTTCCCGCACAGGGAACGGACAGGGGACGGGATCGGAAGGCGGGGAACACGTCGAAGGCTGATCGCCGTCATGCCGTCTTCCGTTCGGGAATCCCGTTCAAAAAAGAAGCCCTTCCGAAAACATCGGAAGGGCTTTTCTGCATGAGGCATCAGGCCGTACGGCGTCCGAGACTAGTCGATGACGGCCTTCTTGATGATGACGGGTTCCACCGGCACATCCTGATGGGGATAATGGGAGGTGGTGGGCACGCCGGCAATGGCGTCCACGACGTCCTGACCCTTCACCACCTTGCCGAACACGGCATAGCCCCAGCCCTGCATGGTGGGAGAGGTGAAGTTGAGGAACTTGTTGTCGGCCACGTTGATGAAGAACTGGGCCGTGGCGGAGTGGGGGGCCTGGGTGCGGGCCATGGCGATGGTGTAGGTATCGTTCTTCAGGCCGTTGTTGGCTTCGTTTTCAATGGGTTCGCGGGTGGGCTTCTGCACCATGTTCTTGTCGAAGCCGCCGCCCTGAATCATGAAGCCGGGAATGACGCGGTGGAAGATGGTGCCGTCGTAGAAGCCGGACTTCACGTATTCGAGAAAGTTCTTCGTGGTGTTGGGAGCCTTTTCCGCATCGAGTTCAAGGACGATGTCGCCTTTGGTGGTCTGAAGCGTGACCATGGTCTTTCCTCCAGCTTGAGCCTGGCAGACCGGACCGAGCAGCAGCGCGGCCGCGAGCAGCAGGCAGGACATGAAAAGTTTGCGCATGTGATATCTCCATGATGCATCGGAAGTATGCGTCGCCTGTTCTTGTATAGGAAGTTGCGCCGCTTGGCAATCCGCACCGCCGGACCCGGAGGGTCGGGGCTTACGTTGCAGCATGATTTATGCTATGCACAAAGACCTGTGTCGGAGGATGTATGATCGGTACCATTGTCAATACGGCGGCCATACTTTGCGGGAGCGTGATAGGCAGCGTTCTGCGCAGGGGAATCAAGGAAAAATATCAGCATGCCCTCTTTGATGCCATGGGCTTTTCCGCCGTGGCCATAGGGGTGAACGCCGTCGTGTCCAACATGCCGAACAGCCGCTATCCGGTGCTGTTCATTCTGAGCATGGCGCTGGGCAGCTTTCTCGGCGCCGTGTGGGACTGGGACGGCAAGTTCCAGAACTTCGCCCGCCGCATGGGCAGTTCCGACCTCGGCCGGGGGCTTGCCACGGCCATCCTGCTTTTCTGCATCGGCACGCTGTCCATCCTGGGCCCCATCGAAAGCGCCGTGCACGGCAATCACACCTTTCTTTTCACCAACGCCACGCTGGATTTCGTCACTTCCATGGTGCTGGCGTCCACCTACGGTCTCGGCATCGCTCTGGCCGCTCCCGTGCTCTTCTGCTGGCAGGGCGGTCTGTATCTGCTCGGCCTCTGGCTCGGGTCCTTCGTGCCCCGCGATCTTCTGACGGAAGTGTCCATCGTGGGGGGCATACTCATTCTTGTGTCCGGCGTGTCCATGCTGCGCATCAAGGACTGCAAGACGCTGAACATGCTGCCGTCGCTGTTCGTCAGCATCATTCTTTATGGCCTGGCGGTCGTCTTCCTGTAGGCCGCTCTTTCCCGTCTTTTTTTCTTCAGGAGAATCTTCCGTGAACATCGCCGTCTTTGAAGTCAGTCAGGACGAACGTCAGGAGCTGGACCGTCTTTCCCGCACGCTGCCTGTCTCCATGACCCTTGTGGACAAGAATCTGACCGCCGAAACCCTGGAGCTGGCCGGGGGCGCCGAAGGCGTATCCATTCTCGGCCGCAGCAGGCTCGACCGGGCCCTGCTGGAAGGCCTGAGGGATCTGGGCGTGCGCTACGTCTCCACCCGTACCATCGGCGTGGATCACATCGACCTGGAGGCCGCCCGCGACTGCGGCATCCGGGTGAGTCATGCGGCTTATCCGCCCGATGCCGTGGCGGACTTCACCGTCATGCTCATGCTTCTCGTGCTGCGCTTCTACAAGCCCGCCATGTGGCGTCAGAACGTGAACGACTATTCCCTGAAAGGCCTCATGGGCCGCAGCCTGCACAAGCAGACCGTGGGCGTCGTGGGCACGGGCAGCATCGGCGCCACCGTCATCCGCGATCTTGCCGGTTTCGGCTGCCGCATTCTGGCCTACAATCTGGAGGAACGCGAGGATCTGCGTCCGTACGCCTCCTTCGTGGATCTCGACACCCTGTACCGGGAATGCGACATCATCACCTTCCATGTGCCGTCCACGCCCGAAACCCGTCACATGGTCAACAGGGAAACGCTTTCCCGCATGAAGGACGGAGTGATTCTCATCAATACGGCGCGCGGCGATCTCATGGATATCGACGCCATCACCGAGGGCATCGAAACGGAAAAGATCGGTTCCCTCGCCATGGACGTGTTCGAACACGAGCAGGGCATCTATCATGCCGACCGCAAGACCGACATCCTCAAGAACAAGGACATGGTGTATCTGCGCCAGTTCCCCAACGTGGTGCTGACGCAGCACATGGCCTTCTATACGGAGGAATCCATCGTCAGCATGGTGGACTGCGGCATACAAAGCCTGCTGGACATGAAGGAAGGACGTGCCACGCGCCTTGAGCTGAAATTCTGAGCAAGGAACGGAGCCTTCCGTCCTTGGGAAGGGGGAGAGGCTCCGTGACGGATACAGGGAAAGCCCGTCTCCGGGCGGGAACAATTCATCACTTAAACCAAGGATTGACAGATGGAAACGCAAGGAAAGAAGCCGTCTCTCCTGTGGGCGACACTCTCGCTTGTGCTGCCCGTGGCCATGATTCTGTACGGCACTCTGGTCGTAGGCGTGAGACCGCCCGTACTGCCGCTTCTCGGAGCCGTGGCCCTCGCCGCCGTCATGGCCCTGAAAACAGGCTACACCTGGGATGATCTCCAGGACGGCATGTTCGAGGCCCTCGGCCGCATTCAGATCGCCATAGCCATTCTGGCCATGGTGGGCATGATCATTGCCGCATGGCTGGCCTCCGGCACCATTCCGGCCATCATTTACTGGGGTCTTAAACTCATAGCCCCCGAGCACTTCCTGCTCTCCGCCATGGTGCTCTGTTCCGTGGCCTCCGTGGCGACCGGTACCTCCTTCGGTACCATGGGCACCATCGGCGTCGCGCTTCTCGGCGTGGGCCAGGCCCTCGGATATCCCGCCTACATGACGGTGGGCGCCATCGTTTCCGGCGCGTATCTCGGCGACAAGATGTCTCCCGTCTCCGACTCCACCAACATCACCGCTTCGGTCTGCGAAGTGCCGCTGTTCTCCCACGTCATGTCCATGCTCTGGACCACCGTGCCCGCCTTCATCGTGGCCGGCATCGTCTACACCTTCCTCGGCAGCTCCGTCGCCGCGCAGCAGGGTGCTTCCCTCGAGAGCCTGAACGCCATTCTCTCCGGTCTTGAGGCCAACTTCAGCCTCGGCCCGGTGGCCTTCATTCCTCCCGTGCTCATGATAGTGCTGGCCTACCGCCGCTATCCCGTGCTGCCCGTCATGCTGGTCTGCCTGCTCGCCGCCATGGTGATCGCCGTCATGGAAGGCGTGCCCTTCAACAAGCTGGCCACCATGCTCACGTCCGGCTACGTGTCCAAGACCGGCATCGCCCAGCTTGATCCGCTGCTCTCCCGCGGCGGCCTCATGAGCATCATGCCCACGGTGCTGCTGCTCTGCTCCGGTATGGCCTTCGGCGGTGTGCTGGAACGCTCCCGCGTGCTCGAAGTGCTGCTCGAAGCCATCCTCAAGGGCGCCAAGTCCGCGGTGCGTCTGGTCACTTCCGCCCTCATCGCCGCCTACCTCATCAACTTCGGCACCGGCAGCCAGATGCTCGCCGTCATCGTGCCCGGCCGCGCCTTCCTCGATTCCTTCAAGAAGGCCGACATCAGCCCGCTCGTGCTTTCCCGTACCTGCGAAGATGCCGGTACCATCGGCTGTCCGCTGGTGCCGTGGAGCGTGCACGCCTTCTACATCGGCGGCGTGCTCGGCGTGAGCGCCTACGACTTCGTTCCCTACGCCTTCCTCAACTGGTTCGTGCCCATTTTCTCCATCCTGTGCGCCCTGACCGGCTTCGGCATCTGGCGTCTGGACGGCACGCCCGTGCGCAAGGCGGCAAAGAAGGCCTGAGCCTCCCCTTGCCGTGCACCGGAAGAACCGGTCCGCAGGCATCACTGAAATGACGAAACCGCGTCGGAATCGTATTCCGGCGCGGTTTTCTCGTCCCGACGGGGGAGGGGGAAGGCACAGCCCGAGGGGCGCGTCGTCAGGAGCCGGGAGTCGGCGCCAGGCAGGATCGGTACGGCGTCCCGGCGTCCGTTCTCATTCCGACTCTTCCGCCAGATCGAAATGCCTTTTCCCCAGCATGACGCCCCGTGCCCGCCATCCCTTGATCTTGCGGAACAGGGTGCTTCTGTCCATGCCCAGACGCCTTGCGGCATCCGTGACCGACGGGCAGGAGGAGAGCACCTCGTCCAGCAGCTTTCTTTCGTGGGCGTCCATGGCCGTTTTGTAGTCCTGCGACGAGGGCGGAGGCGTCTGCGGACGTTCCTCCGCAGGGGCGGCGTCATGCGGAGTTTCGGTGTCGGCCAGCGGCAGATCGTCGACGTCGATGGTCTTTCCGTCGATGTAGACGGAAAGTCCGTGAATCATGTTGCGCAGTTCTCTGACGTTGCCCGGCCAGGAATAGGCGGCCAGCGCCTTGTCCGCAGCACCGGTAAACTGAAGTTCCCGGTGATACTTCTTGCTGTAGTAGTCCAGAAAGGCATGCGCCATGGGAATGATTTCGGAAGTCCGTTCCCGGAGCGGCGGCAGTTCCAGGGCGATGAATTTCAGGCGGTAGTACAGATCACTCCGAAAATCGCCGCGCCGGACGGCCTGGTCCAGCTTTCTGTTGGTGGCCGCTACGATGCGCACGTCGACCTTCTTGGAGACAATGGAGCCTATGCGGAGGATTTCCCCGTCCTGAAGCACGCGCAGAAGTCTGGTCTGCATGGCCAGCGGCAGTTCTCCTATCTCGTCCAGAAACAGCGTCCCGTGGGAGGCTGCTTCAATAAGCCCCATTTTTCCCTTGTGGAGCGCGCCGGAAAAAGCGCCGCCTTCGTAGCCGAACAGTTCGGATTCAATGAGCGAAGGGGCGATACAGCCGCAGTCCACCTTGATGAACGGTCCCTTTTTCCGCCGGCTCAGATGATGTATGCGTCGGGCAATGACGTCCTTTCCCGTGCCGGTTTCGCCGAGAACGAGCACCGGTACTTCCGACGAGGCAATGCGCGAAATCTTTTTGTACAGATTGCGCATGACCGTGCTTTGGACGATTTCCAGATTGCCGTTTTCCGGAGAGCCGTGCTCGAATTCCATCCGTGAAAAGGTTTCTATGATCTCCTTCTGACGCATCAGCGTGGCCTGCTGATTGATCATGCATGATTCGTCGCGCACGAAGGTCAGACACATGACGGGCCGCCCGCTCTCGTCGAATACCGGATGCCCCTCAAGCAGCAGAAAACGCCCCGTCGAGGTGTTCTGAACACGGGTGACGATTTCGTGGGTCTGAATGACTTCCGGGTTGACCACGATGTTGAGCATGCCCTGATGCACGAAATCCTGTGCCTTCTTGCCGAGCATGATTTCCCGCGGAATGGACGATATCTCTTCGTAGCGTTTGTTGAGATAGAGAATCACTCCCGTAACGTCGGTAATGCAGATGCCTTCATCAAGAAGATCGAGAATCTGATCCAGATAGGAATGAATTGACGCATGGAGCGGCACCATGTCACGTCCCTCCGGGCTTCGGTCATGGGATGGCGCTGGTCGGAGAGCTTCCGTCATGAGCGCTTTTCCGTCGTGTGTCGCGTTTCTGCCGTGGATCAGGCAGGACGCAGGTCTTTTCTTGTGAAAATAATGGGTATGTCTGCTGTCGACAGAAAAAAACAGTGGCATATCTGCCGACGGCGTATGCCGTTATGCAGCACGAAGTGTCGGCTGTGCAACGGCAGCTTCAGGGCCTTCGATCTCTTTCTCCGACGCTCGAACATCCGTTTTTCCGGGAGTCTTCTGTCCCGTACGCTTCGTCGATCCGGCCGGAGAGAGCAGAATGATTCACGCTAATCTGCGCAGAGAAAAAAGTAAAGCCGAAGGGATACGTCATACGGAACATCGGCGTTCCGCAGGCGTCCCGGGAGCGGAAACTCCTTTCTTGCGGAGCGCGGAAGGATATCCCGGCCGCATTTTTCACGTTGTTTCTGCTTTCGGAAAGAGAAATGTTTTACTTGTCTTCATTATCACAGACTATGGGCAGAACAGGCAGAATCGCCAAAAACGACGCAGAATGGTCACGCTGTGATGTGTTTTTGCGACTGTTTCGATACTGAGAGATATTTTATTGATATTATTTATAAAATTTTATTATTCGTGAAAATTCGGCAGGAATCTGTCCTCCTATAAATAAATAATTCGCATAGTTGAAACGCATGGGGATTTTCTTGACGGATCATCCGCGTTTCTGCGGCCGAAACAAAATAGGAAAGCAATTGCAATATGTTAAATAACCAGGTGGATTGGCATGGTTTTTGCTAAAAATCAGGTACGTTCGTTTTCACCACAAAGGAGGAAGATCATGAAGTTGAATCTTGCAGGTAAGGTTGTTGTGATTACCGGCGGAACCGCCGGCATCGGCAAGGCATGCGTCAAGGCTTTTCTCGACGAAGGCTGCAAAGTCGCCGTCTGTGCCCGTTCCGAGGACAAGCTGGAGGCTTTCCGCAGAGAGTTCGAAGGCAGCCCCGTGCTGGCCGTCCGTGCGGACGTGTCCCGCCCCGAGGACATGGAACATCTGGCTGCCGAGACGGCGGAACATTTCGGCGGCATCGACGTGTGGGTGAACAATGCCGGCATCTATCCCAAGGGCTATCTTGCGGAAATGCCCCTTGATCTGTGGCAGAAGACCTTCGACATCAACGTCAGCGGCGTGCTTTACGGTGCCCGTGCCGCCATTCCGTACATGAAGAAGCGGGGCGGCGGCGTCATCGTCAACGCGGCATCCTTCGCCACCATCATGCCCACGGGCGGACGCGGCGCCTACGGCATCACCAAGGCCGCCGTGGGACACATCACCAAGGTTCTCGGCGCCGAGCTTGCCCCGGACAACATCCGCGTCACCGCATACATGCCCGGTTTCGTCGCCACGGAACTGACGGCTCCCGTGATCGGCGAGTATGAGGGCAACGCCATCAAGCGGCAGGTGGCTCAGAACCGTTACGGCACTCCGGAAGAGATCGCTCCGGTCGTGGTGTTCCTGGCGTCCGATGCCGCCAGCTTCATCACCGGCAGCGGCGTGGAAGTCAGCGGCGGCAAGTACTGCGTGCAGAACCCGTACGCAGCCTGGGAACGCGACTGATTCTCGAGGAGAATGCCATGCTTTACAGTCTGTCCAGATTCTTTACCACTCTCGTCAAGCGATATCTCCCCGACGCCTACATCCTCGTCATTCTGCTCACGCTCATAAGTTTTGTCGCGGCCCTGGTCTTTACGGAATCTTCCTGCATCGATCTCATCAACGCCTGGGGAAAAGGCTTCTCCAGTCTTCTGATGTTCACCATTCAGTCGGCCCTCATCTATACCACGGGTCATGCCCTCGCCAGCACCGACGCCGTCCGCAGGCTGCTCGACTCCGTGGCAGGCATTCCGAGGACGCCTTTTCAGGCCGCACTGATGACCTTCTATGTGACGGCCTTCGGCTCGCTGTTCAACTGGGGCTTCGGTCTCGTGGTGGGCGGGCTCATCGCCCGTGAAATGGCACGCCGGGTTCCGAATCTCGACTACGGCTTTACCGTGGCTGCCGGCTATTCCGGCTTCGTGGTGTGGCACGGCGGCTTTTCCAGCGCCGTGGCGGCCGATCTGGCGACACAGGGCGGTGTGCTCTCCAAGGCCCTTGCGGCCAGAGGGCTGCCCGATCTCGTGATCCCCTTCAGCGATTCCATTCTTTCCGCGTCCAACATCACCATCACCGCGCTCATGCTGATCGTGCTGCCCTTCATGCTGAAGGCCATTCATCCGCATCCCGATGAAATCGTGCCCGTCGATCCCACCGTGTTCGGAGAGGAAAAGGAACTTGCCGTTCCTCCTCTGGAAGATGCTCCGGCGTCCCGTCTGGAACACAGCCGTGTGCTGACCTGGCTGTTCAGCGCCCTCGGCTTCTGCTACCTGGGATACCATTTCTGGACCAGAGGGCTGGACATCAACCTGAATATTCTCATCATCGTCTTCATGTGGCTGGGCATCTTCCTCCACAAGACCCCCATCCGCTACGTGGCGGCCCTGCGCGAAGCCGTGGCCGGTGCCAGCGGCATCATCACGCAGTTCCCCCTCTACGGCGGTATTCAGGGCATCATGGTGGCTTCCGGCCTGGCGTCCATGATCGCCAGCGGCGTCATGTCCGTTGCCACGGCCAAGACCCTGCCCCTTCTTACCTTCATTTCCGCCGGTATCATCAATATATTCGTGCCCTCCGGCGGCGGTCAGTGGATCGTTCAGGCCCCCATCTCCATTCCTCCGGCCATCGAAATGGGCGCCAATGTCGGCCTTACCGGCATT
>JAXVQY010000188.1:0-16352 GCA_037303805.1 bacterium
CCTGTAACTGCCGCCTTCCGGCATGAAACATGCAGCTGCTGCAAAAATACCACAAAAGCTCTGTGAGAGTACCATGCAGCTTTTTCTTGCCACTGCCTTCTGCCTGACGCTTTTTGCCCTGAACTCCATCCTGTGCCGTGCAGCGCTCGTCGTCTGGGGAATGGAGCCTCTTCAGTATACCGCCGTCCGCGGACTTTCCGCCGCCGTCATGCTGGCCCTTCTGTGTGCCCTGCACATCGTGCGCGCCCGGGAGGATCAGGGCTCCGTATGGCGTCAGGCATGGAAGCAGAGTTCCTGGTCCGGTGCCTTCTTTCTGTTTCTGTACATGATCTGCTTCTCTCTCGCCTATACGGACATGCCCTCGGCAACGGGCACGCTGATCATAAACATCTCCGTTCAGTTCGGCATGATGGGATGGGGCATGTTTCACGGTACGAAGCCGACGGGATTGCAGTCGCTTGGGCTGGGACTGGCCTTCGCCGGTCTCGTCGCGCTGCTTTCACCGGGACTCACGGCGCCGCCCCTGTGGAACTCCATGCTCATGGTCGTCACGGGTCTGGCCTGGGGAGGCTACAGCATCTGCGGACGCGGAGCTTCTTCCGCCTCGCTGGCCACGGCGGGCAATTTCTTCCGCTGCGCCGCGGCAGGCATCGTCACGGCCTGCGCCGCTCTGATGCTGGAAGAACCCGCCCATCCCGCCGCCTGGGCCTGTGCCCTGGCTGCGGGCGCCGTTGCCACGGCTCCCGGATACGTCCTGTGGTATGTCATCGTGCCCCGCTACAGTCTCACCGGAGCCTCCATCATACAACTCAGCGTCCCCCTCATCACCGCTGTCCTGGCCGTCATTCTGTTGTCCGAACCCATAACGCTGCGTCTGGCGCTGTGCTCCGTGCCCATTCTCGGAGGCATCTGTCTGGCCCTTGCCGCCGGACGAAAACGCTGATCCGCAACGATTCTCCGGAACAAAAGCCCCCGGCAGGACATTTCCCTCGGAACCGCCTGCCGGGGCTTTTCAGTCAGAGTACTTTCAAACCGTGTTTTTCGAGATCCTTTATCTTGCGGAACATGGTGCTTCTGTCCATGCGCAGCATTTTCGAAGCCGCCGTCATGTTGCCGGAAAAACGGGCAATGGCCGCCCGCAGCATGCGACATTCCATTTCCCGCATGATGTCGTGATAATCCTTTCCTTCAAAATCGAACTCCATTTCCGACGGGGCAGGCTCCCGGGGCAGCGCGGAAGAAGAAATGGGCAGATGATAGGACTTCACCACGTTTTTCGAACAAGTGACCACGGCCTCCTGAATGATGCTCTTGAGTTCCCGGACATTGCCCGGCCACTCATAGGAAAGCAGCAGCTGTTCCACATCGTCGTCCAGCGTCATGGGCCTGTTGTATCTCCGGGAAAAATACTGAAGAAAGAACCGGGCCAGAGGCATGATGTCATCCTTTCTTCTGCGAAGCGGGGGAATGTTCAGTACCGCAATTTTCAGCCGGTAATAAAGATCGCTGCGGAATTCGCCCCGGGCCACGGCTTTTTCCAGATCCTTGTTGGTGGCGGCAATGACTCGCACGTCCACATTCTTCGGCGTGTTCGCCCCCACCCTGACGATGACGCCGTCCTGAAGAAAACGCAGCAGTCGCGTCTGCAGTGTCAGAGGCAGTTCGCCTATCTCGTCAAAGAATACCGTGCCGCCGGCAGCCGCTTCGATAAGACCTATGCGGCCGCCTCTGCTCGCCCCGGAAAAGGCTCCGCCGATGTAGCCGAACAACTCCGACTCGATAAGATTCGGAGAAATACTGCCGCAGTCCACCTTGATGAACGGCCTGTCCGCCCGGCGGCTCATGGCATGTATGCGCTGCGCCATGACATCCTTGCCGACACCGGTTTCTCCGAGAATGAGCACGGAAATATCCGTCTGTGCCATGATGCGGGCCTTGGCAAGAAAAGCCTCCATGGACGAGCCGAAAATAAAGCTGCTTCCTTCCTCAACGGACTGAAAACCGGCGCTGTTGTTGATGCGCACCAGCGTATTCAGAAGGTCACGTTGATGCGCCAGTCGGTTTTCCATGTTCACGATGGTGCTGATGTCGCGGATGAAGGTGATGCACATGACCACCTTTCCCTCTTTGTCCAGAATGGGAAAGCCGTCCAGAGAAAGATGATGTCCGTTGGAAAGCGTCTGTATTTTGGAAACAGGACGTCCGGTACTGATGACTTCGGGATTGACGGCGACGTCAAAGATTCCTTCGGCCACAATGCTTGTCGCCTTGCGCCCCATCATCCAGGCCTTGGAAAAGCCGCTCAGCTCCTCATATTTCTTATTGACGAAAAGACATGTGGAGTCCGCATCGCTTATCCAGATGCCGTCCTGAAAGACATCAAAAGCCTGTTCCATATATTCGAGAAGCATGGCATCCATGGAGTAACCCGACATAAGGATAAAATGTTCTGTCCACAAGACCATTCTGCAATAATTTCATTTCGTTCTCAACACCTGCACAAAGGGGCCCGCAGAACAAAAAGGGGGCCGCGGTATGCAGCCCCCCTGATACCGCCGCTTATGTACGGCAATCTGAAATCACGATCAGTCTTCCGGAAGATCCAGAACCCGGCAGGCGTTCTTATACATGATCTTTTCGCGCACGTCGTCGGGAAGGTCCATGGCGGCATAGTTGGCCAGGCATTCTCCCTGCTCCACAAAGGGATGGGCGCTTGCAAACACCACCTTGTCGGCAATCATGGACTTCATGGCGCTGATGTAGGTCTCGCACATGGGCGCGGCCTCGTACTCGGAAATATCCATGTACACATTCCTGTTGCGGTAGCAGGCGTAAATGGCCTCGTGCACGAAGGGATAGCCGCCGTGGCTCATGACGATCTTAAGTTCGGGAAAGTCGCGCGCCACGACATCAACATCGCGGGGATCGGTATAGGACATCACGGCGCCGGGCACCTGAGGAGGCGGAGCCATGGTGATGAACACCGGCACGGAGAGCTCGCAGCACTTGGCATAGATGGGATAATAGCGCGCCTCACAGGGACTGATGTGGGCCAGA
Source organism: bacterium (assembly GCA_037303805.1). Taxonomy (GTDB): domain Bacteria; phylum Desulfobacterota; class Desulfovibrionia; order Desulfovibrionales; family Desulfovibrionaceae; genus Mailhella. The sequence continues at coordinate 3,058 of JAXVQY010000188.1, forward strand.
TAAGGATCGGTCGCAATACCCTTCATGCCGTATTCCTTCACCACCGTTTCCACTTCGCGCACGGCATCCATACCCTTGTGGGGATCGATGCCCCAGAAACCGAGAAACATATCGGGGTAGGCGCGGCAGAATTCCAGCACGCTGCCGTTGTTGTCGGGGAATCCGTAGGTGGTCCGGCAGTCGCGGCCGGTGATGACGCAGCGCGTCACGCCGCGGGCAGCCAGATCCTCAACGATCCTGTCGAGCGTCTGGGGGTGCCATTTGTCAAAGCCGCTGGCCTCGCAGCTGGCCTTGAACATGGTGCTGTTCTTTATGCCGTTCAGAATGGCCTCGGTATGAGGCCGGAAACGAAAGTCGATGATCTTCATGTCTTCTCCCGAATGAAAACTCTTTTTTGAAACATACCGATCAGTTTGCGCCGCGTTCCTCATCAACGACGGCCTGCACGCGCTCGGCCGTCCCCGCGGGAAGGGAAACTTCTCCCATGAGATATTCTCTGCCGAGGAACATGTATTTCTGCGTCCCCAGACGGTGATACGGCAGAGCTTCATAAGAAACGTTGGCATATCCCCGGAGAAGGCGGCCTATGGCACGTGCCGTATCGTCATCGTCGTTGAAGCCGGGTATGACCGGCGTACGCACCAGCACGGGCTTGTCGGGAAAGTTTTCCAGCAGTTTCTTCAGGTTGGAGAGAATGAGCTCGTTGCCCACACCCGTTCCCCACTTATGCTTTTCGGTATCGGTATGCTTGACGTCGAAAAGGACGTTGTTGAGCAGCGGAGCCGCCTCTTCCAGGGTTTCCCACGGTATGCAGCCGCAGGTCTCCACCGCCGTCTTTATGCGACGTCTGCGTGCTTCACGAAGCAGGGCGAGCGCAAACTTCTTCTGAAGAAGGGGCTCACCGCCGGAGATGGTCATGCCTCCGCCGGAACGCGAATAAAAAATGGAGTCCTGGGCGACCACTCCGAGCACATCCTCCACGGTACGCTCCTGACCGTACACAATCAGACTCTGCGACGGACATGCCTTTGCACAGGCAAGCGTTTCACAGTCGGCACAGCGGGAGCAGTCGATATCGAGAGCCCCGTTTTCCGCACGGATGGAACCATAGGGACAGGCCGGAATACAGAAATTGCATTTGGCAGGAGAAATACAGCGGCCGGGATTGAACGCCATCTGCGGCTGCATTTTCTGCGACTCCGGATTGCTGCACCAGCGGCAGGTCAGAGGACAGCCCTTGGTGAACACTATGGTGCGGATGCCCGGGCCGTCATGCACGGAATATTTCTGGATGTTGAACACCACGCCGGTGATTTTTCTGTCCTCGAACGTACTCATGGTAACCTCGTGTGCGGCTGGAAAAGACGTTTCCGCTTCCTGCCGGTCATGCCCGCTGTCCGACCCATATCGGAACGTCTATGGAAAAAGTTCTAAAAAAACCGGCTCCTCCCCGGTAAGGAGGAGAAGCCGGCGGGGCATCAGGCCCCCTGTCTGCTACAGGTCGTCATGATCGGCACGGGCGATCAGGTCATTCTGCAGGTCAGGCGAGAGATCCACGAAGTAGGCGCTGTAACCGGCCACTCGGACGATGAGGTTGCGGTACTTCTGCGGATCCTTCTGGGCCGCAATGAGCGTTTCCTGATTGAGCACGTTGAACTGGATGTGCCACAGCTTGAGGTCGCACCAGGTACGGATGAACTGAATGAGCTTTTCGGTACCGGCATCGCCTTCCACGGTCTTGGGTGTGAACTTGATGTTCAGCAGTCGGGCGGCGCGTTCGCGGCGGCCGTAGTTCTTGGTCATGTAGTTGGACAGAAGAATGGCGGTAGGACCGTTCACGTCCGCACCGTGAGAAGCGGAGGAACCGTCGGACAGCGGGAACCAGTCCACACGGCCGTTGGGCGTGGCACCGACCACCTTGCCGAACGGGACATGAGAAGTGAACGGCACATAACGCAGGTCGTTGAAAATTCCCATTTCTTCAGAGTACTTCTTGGAGAAGTCCACGGAGATGCGGTCGAGTTCACGGCCGATGACATCGGCGTAGGGATCGTTGTTGCCGTAGCAGGGGCAGCTCTTCACGAGCTGCTGTATGGCTTCATATCCCTGGTAGTCGTGGTCGATGGCTTCCATGAGCTGATCCATGGTAAGGCGCTTTTCTTCAAACACCAGCTTCTTGATGGCCACGAGAGAGTCGATGACCGTGCCGAAGCCCATGAATTCGAAATAGCCGAGGTTGATGCCTTCAGGAATCAGACGGGTATGCAGATCGAGGCAGTACTTCATGCACAGATCGTGCATGGCGGAACCCATGGGCTGGGCGAAGTGCTCGGCGCGCACCTTGGTGACGATGTACTGCTGAATGAAGGCGGTGCGCAGAAGCAGAAGGTGCTGCTTCTTGTAGGCTTCCCACATTTCTTCCCAGCTCTTGAAGCTGCGGGGATCGGGAGTCTCGATACCGAGCTGCTCGTCGCCGTACTTCTTCATCTTGCCTCTGCGCAGGGACATTTCCAGAGCCGCGGCAAAGTTGATGTACGCACCGCCGGAAGTATAGGTGTCGCGGTTGGGCATACGACATTCGGTGCATCCGGAGACGGCGTAATCCAGGGCCTCTTCAAAGGTCGCGCCCTTGGAGACGTACAGAGGCACCACTTCCTCATCGTTGCACAGCTTGGGGAAGCCGGAGCCGTACTTGATGGTTTCGGCCACGTCCCAGAGATATTCTTCGGGAGAAAGAGCGTGCACGCGGGCGGCGAGATCCGGATAATGCAGCGGGAATTCTCTCTTGGAGCGCAGGAAAAGATGGGTGAGTTCGTTGGTGGCGTCGCGGCCGTCGGGAGTCTGACCTCCGATGGTCACGGCTTCCCAGTGCGCATAGCCTTCATTGAAGGCGCCGCCCTGGGGAGAGATATACATGTCGATGAATTCGGCCATGCCGACCCACATGCATTCCAGAAGCTCCATGGCCTTCTCTTCGGTGAGAACGCCTTCTTCCATGTCCTTTTTATAATAGGGGTAGAAATACTGGTCCATGCGGCCGTTGGAAATGGTGGTGCCGGTCTTCTGCTCGATGCGGGAGAACATCTGCACGAACCACTGGGACTGCACGGCTTCGTAGAAGTTGGACGCGGGTTCGGCGGGCACCTTGTCCGCGATTTCGGCCATCTTCAGCAGTTCGGCCTTGCGCACGGGATCGGCGGTGGCGGCGGCCACTTCGCGGGCTTTGGCGGCATAGCGGCGGGCCCACAGAATAATGGCGTCCGACACGATGATGACGGCCTCGAGGAAGGGACGCTTGTCGGCCTGATCCACGGGGCTGGAAGGATCAAGAGCCGCCAGCTTGGCTTCTGCTTCGGCCTTGATGCCGTTGAAGCCGCGCTTCAGGATCTTTTCGTAGTCATGCACCCACTGAATGGAGGAACGGAAAGAGGACGTTTCGTTCACCACGAAGCGGGAAATGAGGCCTTCGGGATCGCAGTAGGTGAGCTTGTGCACTTCCGGAGGCAGGGCGTGGTTCAGGGCTTCATGATAGGTCTTGCCCTTCCAGTAGGGAGCGATCTCCTCCATGACGATTTTCGCGTCCTCGGGGCTGATGGTCGCCGGAGACTGCTGGCGGGTGGGCAGATCCCGGACGGCGATATCGAGGAAGTCGCCGTCGAGTTCGGGATACAGGATGCCGTAACGACCGAGCTTGGAACCGGCACGACCGAGAAGAAGCTGACCGTCTTCGACTTCCACGGTCATGTTCTTTGCAATGTGCATAAGGGCCTTGGCCCAGCGCAGAACGAGAGGCTGACCTTCGGTGGCCTGCATGGACTGGGTGAAATACAGGGCACGTTCCACGTCGATGACGGGGGTCTGGCCTTCGAACTTGGCGATGAGATCGAACACGCGGGCATGCGTGTCATAGTACTTGTCCTTCTTGCCCTTCTGATCGTCAAAGATGCGCTGTTCCTGCGGGGAATGGCATTCACAGGCTTCGGGATTGAGCATTTCAATGGCACTCATGACGGAACTCCTTGATAAATCGTTTCGGACCGGGCCCCTGGGGCACTGTTCCGGGAGCGGAAAGCTCCTTGAAATGGGTGAGGAGGGAGACTCCCTCCCGGAAAAATTTTCCGGGAAGGTCCTTATTTGCCGTATGCAGGCCGGTTCAGCCGGCTCCGCCGACAAGGCAGAGGGGAATCGCCGGTATGTAGGTGATGAGAAGAAGAACGAGAAGCATAAGGCCGATCATGGGCAGGCTGGCTTTGGCTATCTGCTCGATACGTGTTCCCGATATGCCGCTGGCCACGAAAAGATTGACGCCCACGGGAGGAGTCAGGAAGCCGATGGCCAGGTTGACCACCATGATGATGCCGAAATGCAGGGGCGAGACGCCCACACCGGTGACGATGGGCAGAAGGATGGGCACCAGAATAACGATGGCGGCCAGAGCTTCCATGAATATGCCCACAACCAGAAGAAGCATGTTGATGATGAGCAGGATGGCGATCTTGCTGCTGGTGAGGCCGAGAATGGCACGGGCGATGGTGCCGGGCACGTCCTCGATGGTCATGATGTTGCCGAACAGCGTGGCCATGGCCATGAGCACGATGATGACGGCCGAAGTTTCACACGCTTCCACGCAGCAGGCGCATACCTTGCGAAAATCCAGTTCGCGATAGATGAACACGCCCACGATGAGTCCGTAGAAGGAAGCCACGGCAGCGGCTTCGGTCGGCGTCATCAGACCGCCGTAAATGCCGCCGAGCACGATGACCGGAACAAGCAGAGCCCACTTGGCATCCCATACGGCACGGGTAACCGTTGCCGCAGTGCGGTTGCGCACGGAACCGCGCCAGTTGTTTCTGCGGGCCTCATAGTAGGAATAGGCCATGAGTACGGCGCCGGTGAGCACGCCCGGTACAATACCGCCCATGAACAGATCTCCGATGGAAACCTGTGCCGAAATGCCGTACACTACAAAGGGATTGCTCGGAGGAATCATGACGCCTATGGCACCGGATGCCGCAACAATGGCCGCTGCAAAGGTTCTGCTGTAGCCCCGCTCTTCCATGGCGGGAATGGTCAGTGCCCCGATGGCTGCCACGGTGGCCGGGCCGGATCCGCTGATGGCCCCGAAGAACATGCATGTGGCCACGGTAGTCAGGGCCATTCCGCCGTACATACCGCCGACCAGCTCGTCGGCAAGACTGAGAAGCCGCCGGGAAAGCCCTCCTGCGCCCATGAACACACCCGCAGCAATGAAGAACGGAATGGCCATGATGGGAAAACTGTCCAGAGAAGTGAACGATACCTGGGCAAGATACTCGATGGGCAGCGTATCGGCGCAGAGGATAGTGGTAAGCGCGGACATGCCGAGACCTATGGCAATGGGCACGCCGGAAACACAGAATACGAGAAAATATCCGAACAGCGCAGTAACGGGATCGATGTACTCTGCCAGCACGCAGGGAGACATGACCGCAACGGCGGCCGCCGCACCAATGATCGAATCCAGGATGCCCGTGACTCTGATCTGCTTTATGATGGACTGAACAAGACGCAGGCTCATGAGGCCGAAGCCCAGAGGAAGGATAAGATAGGGCACCAGAAACGGAATGCGCATGGCCGCGGTATGCTGGGGGAAACGCTGAAGGCGTTCGATCTGTCCCCAGCCGTAATAGGCAATGGCGAGAGTGAGCGTGAGGAAAATGAGCTCTACGAATATCCAGCTGATGCGCTGAAGGCGGGCGGGCAGCTTCTGGTACACGAAGTCGATGCGTATGGAGCTGCGCTTGCGTATGGCCACGCTCACGGCAATATAGGAAATCCAGATGAATATGTAGCGAGAAATTTCTTCGGTCCACACGGCCGCGCCGGCACGGTCGATGAAGGGAGTAATGAAATAACGGTATATGACCTGCCAGGTGATGAAGAAAATGATGGCAAGAAGACCGGAAACCAGAAAAACATTTTCAAAGTTTTCGTCAAGCCAGTGCAGAATGCCGGAAGATTTTTCAATATCGGTGCTCATGGACTCCAAGCCTCAGAGATAAGAATGAAGCGGGCGGAGTGCCTCCGCCCGCAGGCGGTACTACATCTGGGTGTCGGCAATGAGCTTCAACAGTTCGGGATCAACTTCCCCGGAAAACTTATCGCGCACGGGCTGGGTAAGTCTGTACAGTTCGGCCTTCTCTTCATCGGTGAGCATGTAAATGGAGATGCCCTTGTCGCGGAAAGCCTGCCAGGCCTTCTCTTCCAGTTCCCGGGTCTGTTCACGCTGCCAGACGGTGGCCTCATGCGCGGCTTCCATGATGATGTTCTGCTGATCCTGACTCAGGCTGTCCCACTTTGCCTTGTTCATCAGCAGGATGTGCATGGAATAGTTATGTTCGGAGTTCATGGCATACTTCAGGATCTCGCTGTGCTTGGCATCGTTGAGCAGCGAAAAAGTATTGCCTTCCGCATCCACGGTTCCCTGCTGGAGAGCCGTATAGGTTTCTCCCCAGGCCACGGGAGCAGGATTCATACCGAGTTCGGTAGCAACGGCCACTTCCACGGGAGAATCCGTGGTACGCACCTTGAGGTTCATAAGACTCTTCACGGAATCCAGCGGCTTGCCGGTGCTCACAAAATTACGATACCCGTACTCGCTGAACATGATGGTCTTCAGACCGCATTTTTCCGCCACCTTGTCCAGTGCTTTGCCGAGTTCGCCCTCATCAAGAGCCTTGTACAGATTCTGCTGATACTTGGAAGAGGTCACGTAAGGCAGATCAATCGCCATGTAATCCTTGGAAAAACTGGCCAGATTAGGAGTGGAGCTGGAAGACATGTCCAGCGTACCGGCCTGAGCGGCTTCCGTGGTCACACGGTCGGAACCGAGCTGGCAGTTGGGAAAAATCTGAATTTTGATCTTGCCGTTCGATTTCTCCTTCACCAGCTCCGCAAACTTTTCATATCCCAGTGTAACGTTATTGCCCGGAGCCATGGGATGACCAAGGCGCAGCGTGAGGGGACGGGCAGCTTCAGCCGGAGCGGCCATACCCATCATGCCGATGACGGCGGCACCGCAAAGCAACGTACGAAAAAGTTTCATAAGCTCTCCTTCAGTGTTATACGATTAGCCGGCTGTCCGGCATATATTCCGAGCACTCATCCCAAATTGATATTTTTAGCGCAATATTTTTCAGACAAACATTGCGCAGCGTTCGACTCTCCATAAAGCAAAAAACATGCCATAATGATATTTTCACTTGGAATATTAAAAAATAATATTTAATTACAACTAGTTATAAATGATAACTCTTGGTGATCAAAAAAATGACCCTGCACTGTGCGATTTCGGCAAAAATAAATATTTTTATAAAATAATTCAGTATATTATATGAAATTGTGATTTTTATATCTTTTTTATTTTACTTATGCTATATTGCATAATATGCATAAAGGCATAGAAAAAATGTATTTTTTGCTATAATATATTATAATTAAAATAAATTTTAATATTTTCAGCTTCTTTTTCCATTTTTTTACCTATGCATAATCGCATAACTACCTCATACAGAACGGATTTCTTTCTCCGGAGCAACCGGTTCATATTTTATTCTTTTTCCTTTCTGTTTTTCTCCAACGACCTTTTTTGTGAAAAGCTCCCTCAGATCCTGGTCAGAAAGTCTTCAGTTCCTCGAATGCCCTTGTTTTTTTGATTTGTGTAAAAAATAACAAATATTTTCCCAACAGGTCCGGCCGGTTGAAATCCCTCCTTCCCCGCCTTGTTTTGCCGCTCCGGCCGTGCAGAATTCTTTTCTGCTTCTTCGGTCTTCTGATTGCGCTCTCAAACTTTAAAGGGGAGTCCCGCAAAGAAAAAACACATTTCAACATACCGTATTTACTTTATTTTATCATAATTAAAAAGGAAAAGAAAAAGAAAAACGATTTGTGAAGAGCCCGCCGGACAGCGTAATTATCTTGCCATTAATGACAACTTGCTGGTAAAGTATCGGCCGATAGTTTTTTCGGCGACATGAACCTTATTCTCTGGAGGTTTTTACCATGGCTCCCAATATTCTCATCATAGGCGGCGTCGCCCTCGGCCCGAAGGCTGCCGCCCGCGCCAAGCGCCTCATGCCCGACAGCAACGTCACCATGATCGATCAGGGTACCTACATCTCCTACGGAGGTTGCGGCATCCCCTACTTCGTGGGCGGCGACGTTCCCCAGATGAACGGACTGCGCACCACCAACGCGGGTGTTGTCCGCGATGAAGCCTTCTTCAAGGAACTCAAGGGCGTCAACGCGATCTGCCACACGCGTGCCCTGTCCATCAACCGCAAGGAAAAGACCGTCACCGTGGAAAACACGCAGACCGGCGAAAAGCGCGATATGCCCTACGACAAGCTGGTCATCGCCACGGGCAGCAGCCCCCGCATTCCTCCCATTCCCGGTGCGGATCTGAAGAACGTCACGTCCGTCACCTGCCTTGAGGCCGCCAAGGCCGTTCAGGAACAGTGCGCAGCCCGCAAGATCAACCATGCCGTCATCATCGGTGCTGGATTCATCGGTCTGGAAATGGCCGTGGCTCTGGCCGACATGTGGGGCATCAAGGTCACCGTCATCGAAATGATCGACCACATTCTGCCCGCCCAGCTCTGCTACAACTTCAGCCAGATGGCCAAGCACGATCTCGAGGAACTCGGCATCACCGTGCTGACCGGCGAAGGAGTGAAGGAACTCAAGGGCAAGGACGGCGCCGTGTGCGAAGTAGTGACCAACAAGCGCACCATCGAAGCCGACGAAGTCATCTTCTCCATCGGCGTGACCCCCAACTCCAAGATTGCTTCCGACGCCGGTATTGCCTGCCATCCCCGCGGAGGCATTCTGGTGAACACCCACATGCAGACCTCCGATCCCGACATCTATGCCGGCGGCGACGTAGTCGTGGTCCGCAACCTCATTTCCGGCGATCTCAGCTATCTGCCCCTGGGCTCCATGGCCAACAGGCAGGGCCGTGTCATCGGCACCAACCTGGCCGGCGGACAGGCCACCTTTGAAGGTGTGGTCGGTTCCTGGTGCGTGAAGCTGAACAAGATGTATGCCTCCGGTGCGGGCCTTACCCTGCATCAGGCCCGTACGGCCGGATTCGACGCCATCGAAGTCAGCATGGAAGGATCCGACAAGGCGCACTTCTATCCCGGCCATACCAATACCAGCATCAACGTGGTCGTAGACAAGCAGACCCGCCGCGTACTGGGCATTCAGGGCATGAGCACCGACGGTTCCGCCGTCAAGGCCCGTACCGACGCCGTGGCCGCCATGCTTCAGGTCTCCCGCCCCACGCTGAATGATCTCTCCAATCTTGAAGTCTGCTATGCGCCGCCCTTCGCTTCCGCCATGGACGTGATCAACGCTGCCGGCAACGTGGCCGACAACGTGGTCAGCGGCTATCATCACGCCATTACCCCCGACGAATTCGTCGACCTGTGGGAACACCGTGACGAAAACAACTACCTCTTCGTGGATATCCGTCCCGCCAAGGCCGGTAAGCCCATTGAAGAACGCCATCCCGGTCAGTATCTCTCTCTGCCGCTGGAAGAATTCAATGCCCGCGCCAAGAAGGAAATCCCCACCGACCGCCCCGTGGCTCTCGTGTGCAACACCGGTACCCGTGCCTATGAGGCTCAGCTCAAACTGCGCAACATGGGCATCGAAACCGTGAACTCCGCCGGCGGCCATACCGCCCTGCGCAAGCGCGGCGACGAAGAAAAGTTCTGATAGACGATTTCGATAACATTCCAGAAAAGCCCGCGGGGACGAGCACCGTCCCTGCGGGCTTCTTTGCATACCTCTCTGGGACCGGGGCTGATAGGCAGCAACGAGCCCAGGGGCCTTTTCCCGAGCTGAACTTGCCTGCCGGGTCCCAGAGCGTTTGCCTGCCTGCTGCTTTTTGCTTCTCCGAATGAGCCCTGCTTCCAGGAATAATGACCGTACGGAACATCCCGTAAAAGAAGGTTGCGCATCTTCCGGAAACGAAGACCGACGCTTGCGTGACCGGGATGTCTGTTGCATAGTGGACAAAAGGGGCTTGTATGGCATCTACTCTTTTCTCCCGTCCGTTCTTCCGCATGTACCGCACTCTCTGGAGTGCGGCATGTCCCTTTCTGAAACGCAGTCCGCGTCTCAAGGACGGATGGACAGAGCGCTGCATTCCCGACAACTGGCTGGAGCCGGAATTCACCGCGACAGGCGATCACACGGCGGATATCTGGATTCAGGCTGCCTCCGGAGGAGAAGCCCGGCTTGCTGCGGCTATCTGCCGCAGCTTCAGGACGGACATGCCGCTGCATGTTCTGATCACGACATGGACAAGACAGGGACGAGACGTCCTGGAACGGGAACTCTCCGAGATCAGACAGAGCCACCCTCAGCTTAATGCCGCCGTCCGTTTTGCCCCGCTGGACCATCCCGACATCGTCAGGAAGGCCGTTCGACTTGTTCATCCGCGGCTTGTCGCCCTGCTGGAAACGGAACTGTGGCCCGGCCTTCTTGCCGCCTGCCGTGAAGCGGATATTCCCGTCCATGTGTTCAACGGACGAATCAACAGCTCCACAGCGCACTTTGGCAGACTGTTTTCCTCTCTCATGGCCGAAATCTCCCCTTCGGCCATCCACGCCATTTCCCGTTACGACAGACAGAGTTTTGCCAGAATCTTTCCCTGTCCCGCAGACACCATGCCCAACATCAAATTCGATCTTGCGGCAAACATGCTTTCCACTCCGCTGACCGCACACACCCACTGCTTCAGTGCCAACGGTCCCGTTTTTCTGTTTGCATCCGTGCGGCAGTGTGAGGAAACCCGCATTCCCGGACAGCTCGCCCGGCTCTATGCAGCGGTCCCCAATGCGGCGGTCGTCATCGTTCCGCGGCACCTGCATCGTGTGGCGGCATGGAAAAGCGTCATGGAAGATCTGGCCTTCATGCCCGTTCTGGCCTCGGAACTCGTTCCGGGGCGCTGCCTGCCGCGTCGACGAGTCCTCATCTGGGACAGATTCGGGGATCTTCCTCAGCTTTACGCCTCTGCCAGGGCGGTTTTTGTAGGCGGCAGTTTCGGACAGGGCGGACAAAACTTCCTTGAAGCCCTTTCTGCAGGACGTATTCCGTGTATCGGTCCGTCGGCACAGAACTTCCTGTGGGCCATGGGCAACGGTGATCCTTCAAGTCCTTCCCTTGAAGAAGCCGGACTCCTGCGGGTGGCACATACTCCCAAAGACGTCATCAACATCATGCTTGAACAGGCTGCGTCGCCTCGCGACAGGGAAGCCGTCCGCGAAGATTTTCGGACCTGGCTCACTCCCCGTCTGGGAGGAGCTTCCGGAGCAGCCAGAAGCATGGAGGCAATTCTTCCGCCGCGAAAAGCAAACTGACAGTACCCGCTGAAATCGCGCAGATGCCTCCCGCACATGGCTTCGGAGCCTTCCTTATCCCGAACCTATTCGAAAAAGTACAATTTTCTGCCACCTTATGGACTCTTATCCCAAAGGAGGCAAAATGTACTATTCTCTTACGTCCACTTTTGTCATGAACCGCATCTCCAGTCGCCCGCATGAAACCGTACGGTATGAAGATACGGACCTTCCCGGATTCTGCCTTGAATTCAACTCGAAACAGGGCTGGCACTTCTGCCTGAGAAAATCCATGGACGGACGGATGACGTCCTATTTTCTGGGCAACGCACGACATACGGGCATGCAGCAGAGCCGACTCCGGGCCAAGACGCTTTCCCTGCTCCTGAAAGACTGGGATCCTGCCACATCTGCTCCGGCTCAGAACCTGTTCCATGAATTCGTTGCCAACCGCTATCTGCCCTATGCCAGAATGAAAAAACGGAGCTGGAAGCTCGATAAGAGGCTGATCGAACAATACCTCTATCCGCGATTTCACAGCGTCCCCATGCACATGGTGGATGCCACGGATATTCTGTCATGGCAGGAAAACATGCTGAAAAAAGGTCTTTCACATTCCTCGTGCAACCGTGTTTATGCTTTGCTGAAAAGTCTGTTCAACTGCGCCATACGCTGGGAAATACTGCCGGAAGGAAAAAATCCCTGCCGCAACGTACCTGCCCTTGCCGAGGGTCCTTCCCGGGAACGCTATCTGTCTGAAAGTGATGCCAGAAAAGTTCTTCACGAGCTGGATCTCTGGCCCAATCCCGTCACGTCCGCCGCCATAAAAATGCTGCTTCTTACCGGTGCCCGCCGCAATGAGGTTCTGGCAGCCCAGTGGGATCATGTCGATTTCACCCTTCGTCTGCTCCGCGTGCCCCTCTCAAAGTCAGGCAAAACCCGGTATATTCCGCTCTCACGAGAAGCTCTCGGAGTTCTCGACAGTCTGCCGCGCAACGGCAAGTGGATTTTTCCCGGCGATCCCGGAGGTCGCAGACACATCAGCTCCCTTTTCTACGCATGGAATACCATACGCAGCAGACTGGGCCTGCATGACATCCGTCTGCACGATCTGCGCCATACCTTTGCCAGCTTTCTCATCAATACAGGTCACTCCCTCTACGAAGTCCAGAAAATACTCGGACACCATGACCCGCGCATCACCATGCGATACGCCCATCTCGATACGGCCACCATGATTCAGGCCGTAGACGATGTAGGATCACGGCTAGGCGGTAAAAAAACAGAAATCCTGACAGGATGCCCTGAAGTGTATGAAGCCGTTCTCTGAAAAGACGCTTCGGGGAACGGCCGTCTGCACCTTCCCGTCTTCTGAAAAGCATGCCGGCTCCCGGCCATGCCGTCCATTCCGGAAAAACGCTTCCGCAGAACACGACGAAGTCCTACTGACAACATGAATTTCCTTCTTTTCTTTGCCTTTTTCTGCGGCTATGCTACGTTCGGAAAAATGCCGTCGGCGCATCTTGCGGCATACATTCTTTCCTGGAGTCCGATATGAACATTCTCGTCATCGGCGGTGCCGGTTACATCGGCAGCTGCACAAGCAAGGCACTGGCCCGGGCAGGACACAGCGTTACCGTATACGACAATCTTTCCACCGGTCATCGTGATCTCGTCAAATGGGGACCTCTCTTTGAAGGCGACATTCTTGACGGCGAACGCCTCCGGCAATGCCTGAAAACCGTCCGTCCCGACGGCATCATCCACTTTGCGGCCTTCTCTCTTGTCGGGGAGTCCGTACAGAATCCGGGCAAATACATCCGCAACAACGTCGGCGGAACCCTGAACATACTTGAAGCCATGCGTGATACGGGCGTGCGCAACATCGAGGTGTCCAGCACGGCGGCG
>JAXVQY010000189.1:0-2376 GCA_037303805.1 bacterium
AGGAAATGTGCACGAAATCGGTCACGCCGAGCTTCTTGGCGGCGGCGATGATGAGATAGCCGCGGGAGATGTTGTCGGCATTGATGGCCAGGTCGGCGGCGCTTTCAATGACGTTGGGATCTTCGTGGGCTTCGCCGACGAGGAGCATGATGTCGGGACGCTTTTCACGGATGCGCTGGAAGGCGGCCGTGGTTCCGGGAATGCCCTGGTTGACGATGACGGCCTTCATGTCGGGATCGTCGGCAAAGGAGACGATCTGTGAAATGGTGGTTTCCATTTCCGTCATGAAGTTGTCGGGATAGGTGATATGCTTGATCATACCGCCGTTGGCGACATCGCCGTATTTCTTGATCAGGGCTTCGGCGCCGCGCAGATCATCCTCGGACTGGGAGACGGTTCCGGTGCAGATGCCGATATGGATTTTGGCAGACTCCGCGGCGGAAGCCTGGGTGGCAAAGGCCATCATGCCCAGGCACATGGCTGCAAGAAAACGTTTCACCTTTCTTTCCCTCCTTGAGAAAATAAGAAGAACGGGCTTGGTCCCTTGGACCATATATGTTCTAACTTATACTGAGTTTCCTCTGATTGTCAAAAGAGGAAAAACTTTGTCGACACATGATGTAACATGCCGGAAAGGCCGCAGAAAGCATATCGAGGTCTGAGAAGGTGCCGCCGTCACGGGCAGAAGAGAGGGGCTGCGCTTCCGAAATATCGGAGTTCGGAGGGGGACTGAGGCCGTCGGCACACGCGTTTTCGGCCGAGCGGTGTATACGGCCGCTGCGGAAGACAGCGGGCCGACCGGCAGGAAAGACGACGAAGCCGCCCGGAGGCGGCTTCGTATCATCTGTTTTTCAGCAGGGAGGATGTTCAGTCCAGAGGAGACAGGAACTTCTTGCAGGCCTCGTTGTCGGTTTCATCCCACCAGGCAAAGCCGAGCTTGTCCAGATTGGCGTAGAATTCTCCGCACTGTTCGGGAGCCACTTCAAAGCCGCAGGCCACGCGGCCGTATTCCGCACCGTGGTTGCGGTAATGGAACATGGTGACGTTGAAGTTCGTCCCCAGAGTTTCCAGGAAGTGCAGCAGGGCTCCGGTGCGTTCCGGGAACTGGAAGCTCAGGATGTGCTCGTTCTTCACGATGCTGGGGGCACGGCCGCCGATCATGTAGCGCACATGGCTCTTGGCGAAGGTGTTGCGCGTCATGTTGGTCACGCTGTAACCGGCTTCCCGCAGACCGCTTATGATGCGTTCCAGTTCGTCCATGCCTTCGGTAAGGCGCAGGGAGGTGAAAATTTCGGCCTGCGCGGGATCGGAGAAGCGGTAGTTGAATTCCGTCACCATACGGTTGCCGAGCTTGCGGCACAGATCCAGGAAGGCCCCCTTCTTTTCGGGAATGGTCACGGAAATGATGCCTTCGCGCTGTTCGCCTACTTCGCAGCGTTCGGATACGAAGCGCAGGGTGTGGAAGTTCATGTTCGCGCCGGAAAGAATGGCGGCCATGCGTGCCCCGGCAATGTCGTGTTCCGCGGCGTATTTCTTGAGACCGGCGAGGGAAAGGGCGCCGGAAGGTTCGGCAATGGCGCGGGTGTCGTCGAAAATGTCCTTGAGAGCTGCGCAGATTTCGTCGTTGGAACAGGTGATGATTTCATCGAGGTTGTCGCGCAGCACACGGTAGGTTTCGTCGCCGATGCGCTTCACGGCCACACCGTCGGCGAACAGGGAAACGCGGTCGAGTGTCACGGGTCTGCCTTCTTCCCATGCGGCCTTGAGGCATGCGGAGCCTTTGGCCTCCACACCGATGACCTTCACGCTGGGCAGAATCTGCTTGATGTACACGGCGATGCCTGCGGCGAGACCGCCTCCGCCCACCTGCACGAACACATGCGTGAGCCGGCTGTCCTGTTCGAGCAGTTCTCGTGCGATGGTACCCTGACCGGCAATGACGTCGGGATCATCATAAGGAGGAATGAGGGTGAGGCCCTGTTCTTTTGCCAGACGCATGGATTCGGCATAGGCCTCGTCGAAGCTGTTGCCGAAGAGCACGACATTGCCCCCGAAGCGACGCACGGCGTCGACCTTGATGTCGGGCGTGGTCTTCGGCATGACGATGGTGGCCTTCACCCCGAGTTTTGCGCCGGAAAGGGCGCAGCCCTGGGCATGGTTGCCTGCGGAGGCGGCGATGACACCGCGTTTTTTCGCCTCTTCGGGGAGCTTGGCGATTTTGTTGTAGGCACCGCGCAACTTGAAGGAATGGACGGGCTGAAGATCTTCACGCTTGAGGCTGACGCGGCAGCCCACACGTTCGGAAAGTTTTTCCATGTATTCGAGCGGGGTCACGCGGGCCACGTCGTACACGGGGGAAAGAAGTATTTTGCGCAG
>JAXVQY010000190.1:0-2526 GCA_037303805.1 bacterium
GCCCTCACCGAACTTCGCAAGGTCGGCGTCTTCGCCGGAGATGCATAAGGAGAAACCAATGGCCGACATCGACTACTTCGATTCCCGCGTCCTCACCGGCGTCATCAACAGGCGTCCGGTCAAATACGATATTTTCGGCAACATGTTCCGCCGTCAGGCTCCGAAGGCCACCGAGCTGTTCGAGCTGCACGTCGTTTCCCGCGGCGTCTCCATGCTCCCCTCCATCACCAACGCCGCCGGGGGCACCATGCGCAGCGGGCGCGAGGGTGCCGCGTTCGCGGTCAAGGCCCCGCGCTTCCGCCCGAAACGCCTGTTCAAAGCCGCCGACCTGCTCAAGCACGCCGGAGGCCAGACGCCCTACGACCTCAACGTGAACCCCGTGGAACGCGCCATCGCCGAGGACATGGACGATCACCGCGCCGACATCGACACTATGGTCGAGATCATGTGCGCGCAGGCCATCGTCCACGGCAAGATCGACCTTTTCGACGCCGTGGAAGGCAAGGTGGTCAAGACGTTCACCGTCGACTTCCGGCGTCCGCAGGCCCACACCGTCGTGCTCGAAGGCGCGGCCCAATGGACCGGCGATACCTCCGACCTGCAGGACTCCCTCCAGACCTACGACGAAATGATTCAGGAGGAGGCCAACCTCGGCGCGACCGACCTCTACCTTGGCCGCAAGGCGTGGGCCGCCTTCAGGAAGCACCCCGACGTCCGCGACGACCTTGACCGCAACAACATCAACATCGGCCAGCTCTCCCCGAGCATCCAGAGCAAGTTCAAGGGCATCTGGAACGGCCTGCGCATCTGCTGGTGACCGGCACCTACAAGGACATCGAAGGCAAGGTCCAATACTACCTCGCGCCCGAATATGCCCTGCTTGCCGCATCCGACGCCGAGAACGTCATGGAGTTCGGCCAGCCGATGGACGTGGACTGCTCCGGCCCCGTGGAAATCTTCTCCAAGCAGTTCAAGCAGGACGACCCCTCCGGCATCTTCACCATCGCCGAGTCCCGCCCCCTGCCGTGGCCCAAACAGCCCGGCGCGACCGTGCTCATCAAGGCGGTGTCGTGATGGACGAAACGAACAAGGACGTGCGCCTGCACGTCACCCTTGATGACGGCGAGCATCTCTTCCTTCCCGGAGAAGCGGTCACGCTGGACGCGAGGAAAGCCGACGCGCTCATCCGCGAAGGCTACGCCACGCCGCTGCATGCCGCTGCCCCCGTGCCCGCGCAGGCCCCAAAGAAAGGCTCTAAAAAAGAAAACCATATGGCCGACGGCAGTCGCACCGCGTGCGGCGCTTCGAATGAGGAAAGCGCGCAAGCGGAACGTGATTCCGCTTGCATGGATGCGCCCCAAGGAGACGAACAATGAGCGCCGACTTCAACATCGCCTACAACCCTGTCCGCACGTTCGAGGGCGACTGGTGCAACGTCCCCGGCGACAAGGGCGGGGAGACGTATGCGGGCATCGCCCGGGCATTCTTCCCGGATTGGCCGGGCTGGCATTTCATCGACGCGGCCAAGGCGCACCCCTCTTTCCAGCAGGGCAGCCTCGCCTTCTCGCGCCACCTGACCACCCTTCCCAATCTGGAGGACCTCGTCACGGCGTTCTACCGGGTCCAGTGGTGGGACAAGATGGGCCTTGCCCGCTGGCCCCAGCTGGTAGCCAACGAACTGTTCGAACAGGCCGTCAATCTGGGCCGGGGCGGTTCCGGCAAGCTCCTCCAGCGCGTGTGCAACGCCATGAACTACGTCCGGCGCAACGGCAAGGAACAGCGGCTTTTTGACGACCTCGACGAAGACGGGGCCGTGGGGCCGAAGACCGTCAAGGCCCTCGCGCTGGTGCTTGAATACCGCGCCGAAAGGGACGTGGTCCACGCGCTGAATGCCGCGCAGGGCAAGAAATACCTCGACATCGCCGCGGGCAGCTTCTCGCAACGCAAATTCCTCGCGGGCTGGATGACCCGCGCCGTGTAGGAGGCCATCATGGATTTTTCGGCATTGCTGGATACCCAATCCGGCGTCTTCGCGCAGGGGCTGGCCGCCCTGTCCGGCGTATGCGCGTTTATCTGCGTGTTCCTGCCAGCGCCCACGGAACGGTCCGGCGCGCTCTACCGCCTCGTGTACGGCCTGCTCAACTGGATCGGCTGCAACAAGGGCAAGGCCAAGAACGCCGACGACACGGCCAATGGCGGCAAGTGATGTCTGGGCCGCGCTTGTCCGCATCCTTCAACTGCTCCTTGAAGGTTTTCGGGACTACCGCCGCCAAGCTCGCACTCGCGCTGTGCGCTCTGGCCCTGCTGACCAGTGGCTGCAACGCCGTGGCGGGACGGACAAGCGCCCTGCCCCCGGCTCCGGCGACGCCGGGAGCCCTCGTAACTGACGGATGGGCGTACAGGGAGGCCGGACAATGGAAGACCGTACCCGGGGAATGGGTTCACCTCCCGGCTCAGGAGGCCGGGGAGCTGCAACTGTGGATCGAACAGGCAGAGAGCATCTGATCATGAAGTATATCCAGTCGG
>JAXVQY010000191.1:0-22025 GCA_037303805.1 bacterium
GACTCGATCTTCCTGGGGAGACAGGCAGGCACAGCACTGAGACATGGATTCCTCCGATGTGTATAAAATGTATGATTGGTGAAAAGCTCCGTGCTTTTCCGGTTGACACGCCTTCTGTTATGCATGAACCATGCCAACAATTGTAACTTATTGATTTTAATAATCTTTGTGTTTTACCCCCCTGCCGGGGCAAATTTCAGTCTCTCTACAGAATGGTGCATTTTTGCAACATATTTTTATAACTCATTGAAACAACATAAAAATACAGATTGAGCAAAAAAACACTCAGTGTTTTCTCCCCCGACTTTTTGTTGCATTTTTACACATTTCACCTCGAAAACATAATCTCCGCGTCCAAAATCGCCCGGATTTCGATCCCTCTTCCCCTGTCGTCCGGTTTCTGGCATGATGCATTATCCTTTATCAGTTCAACATATTATCCTCATATCAGGCGGCTCTCCGCCTCACCGTTCAGAGCTTTTCCCTCTCCCTCATCCATGGCACGTTTCTTGCAATAACATTCTAAAGACTATGATTTCATCAATCGAGGTCCGCATGTCATTCAATGGCCTTTACCTGTCCCGCCTTTTCTTCGAAGCATCCCTCCCTGTTCTCAGGGAACATATCCCCGACGTCATGGCCCGCTCCGCCGCCGGTCTTGTGGGAGAAGGGTCCGAGTGTCTGGGACTGGACGACGACATTTCCCGGGATCATGACTGGGGTCCCGCCTTCTGCCTGTGGATTCCCGACGACATGCTCCGTTCGGAGCTCGATCGTATCGAACATGCCGTCGCGGCTCTGCCCGATACCTTTCAGGGCTATCCGACCCGCATGGCGCCGAACCGGCGCATGGGACGCGTCGGACCTCTGCCGATCAAGGGATTCTATCGCCGTTTTCTTGGCATGGATCATGTGCCCGGACATTGGCGGGAATGGATGAGCATTCCGGAATATCATCTCTGTTCCTGCACGAACGGCGCCGTATTCATGGATGAAGACGGAGAATTTTCCTCGTTCCGCAAGGCCCTGCTCAACTATTATCCGGAAGATGTACGCCGCAAGAAAATTGCCGCCCGATGCATGATCATGGCACAGGCCGGTCAGTACAACCTGATACGCTGTCTCCAGAGATGCAATACCGTAGCCGCCATGCTTGCCGCCGCCCGCTTTGCCGAGGCTGCGCTGTCCATGGCCTTTCTGCTCAATCGCCGCTTCATGCCCTTCTACAAGTGGGCAGGCCGCGCGTGTGAAGAACTGCCCGTACTCGGCCGCAACACCGTCGCCACTTTGAACACGCTTTCCCGGACGTCATGGGATTCACAGGACCAGGGAATGAAGGCCGTTGAATCCATCGAACAGCTCTGCACTCTGGTGGCCATGGAACTCAGGGATCAGTCGCTGTGCAGCGTACAGGGCAACTGGCTGTGGGAAGCCGGTCCCGCCGTGCAGATGGGCATCAAGGAACCGGAACTCCGTCATCGCAACGTCATGGAGGACTGATGGAAAACTTTCGTTCCGTCTTTTATACGGCCAGAACGCTGCCGGATCCCCAGGCCGAATCCGCCTTCCGCGATCTTCTGAAAGAATATCCCGCTCTTCCGCCCGAAGAAGAGGGAAACCTGCGCTACTCCCTGGGCCTGGCCCTTTTTCATCAGGGCAAGAACACCGAGGCGAGGGAAGAATTTCAGCGCTCCTGCGAACTGCTTGCACACAGCTCCGGAGCAGTACGGGCGCTGGCACTGACGGCGCTGGCACGGGCCGAGCTGGCCTGCCGCGACGTGGAAGAAAGCGTGAAAACCGGACGAAGAGCTCTCGAACTTTTAAAGCGTCATCTTGCCGCGGATGATCCGCGCATGGCGCCTTCTCTTTTTGCCCTTTCCTTCGGGGAATATCTGGCCCGCAACCTCGACAGAGCCGAAGAACTGAACCTCGAAGCGAAAAGACTCTGGGAGGGGCAGAACGGACCGGAAAGTCTCGAAGTTTCCACCTGTCTGAACAACCTCGGCCGTATCTATGAGGAAATGGACAGACATGAAGAAGGCATAGCTCATCACAGGGCTGCCCTTGCCATACGGAAGAAACTTCTTGGAGACCATCCGGAAACGGCCTTTTCCATGGGAAATCTCGGAACGGCACTGGCCTCTGCCGGACGCTGGAAGGAGGCCGCCGACATGCTTGAGGAAGCCATTGCCTGCTATGCCCGCTGCGGACATACGGAAGGTTCCGACATCGAGGGCTACCGCAGCAATCTGAACGTATGCAAAGCTGCGCTTGCGCAGGAAAGTTCGTTCTGAAGGAGTTTGTCATGAGCATTGAAGAAGAAAAGGGAAAACTGATCAACGACATCGTGGAACGTGAACTCGCCATGTTTCTCGCCACTCCCAATGAGGGCGGCACCAGCGTATGTCAAACCCGGCCGAATTCCTTCCGGGTCATGCGCTGGATGAACCACTGCACGCATGACGTGGAAACCCTTGCTTCCTATCTGGAAGACCTGAAGGACGCCGCTCTCACGGGACGCAATTTCATGATCGAAAAATACGCCCGCATGGACGACAGGATTCCTCCGCTTTCCAACAGCCCTCTGCTGGATGAAATTACCGAGACGGAAATCCGTTTCCTTCAGGAAGCCTCCGCACGCTATCCCCATGCCATTCACGTGAACTGCGACAGCATCTTCCGCCGCTACTTCCGCTGCGAGCTCGAAACGCTTTCCGACCGCACGCTGGAGCTCTACGCTGCCGAAATGAAACGTGCCGTCCAGGAAGGCCGCAACACCGCTATCGAGCGCTACGACAGACTGTGGAACAAGCTGGGCGAAGTTTCCCTGGAAGCCTATGAAAAAAAGCTGGCCTCTCAGCAGTAACCTTTTTTGAAGGAGACAACATGAGTCTGCAAGGATCCAACGTGAGTTCTTTCTCCACCATTGCCTGCTGCATAGATCTTACGGAGCAGAACGACGACATCGTCAACTACACGCGGGAAATGGCGGAACTGACCGGTGCCAAAATTCTTCTCGTCCACGTTCTTCCTCCGACCGGAGCCTTTGCCAGCTACGGTGCCAGCAAGGAACTGCTGCAGAAGGTCGCCGCGGAAAGCCGCGTGGAAACGGAAAAGTACGTCAAGGACTTTGCCGCAAAGTATTTCGCCGGACTGCCCTGCGAACCTCTCATTATGACGGGACACATCGACAAGGCCCTCAATGAACTCGTCGACAAGCGCTGCGCCGATCTCATCATCATGGGAAGCCTCAATACCCGCGGCCTGTTCAACTTCTCCGGCAGCACCAGCCGTCTTATCGGCCGCAGCCGCGTTCCGGTCATGGTCATTCCCAATGATCTCAGTCTGGAATGCGAACCGGACGAAAACTTCTGATATCGCCTCTCTTTCAGACCGCAAGGAAAACGGATCCCCTGCCGTCGCACCGACGGACTGAAAGAACCGTACGACAATCTCGAATACCTGTTCAAACGGATTCCGGTGCGCTGCGCGACGCACCGGAATCCCGCGGACGGAACGGTTCCGTGCCGCGCAGTCCTCATCGCGCTGTTCCAGCAGAAAGGGCCGTCCGCCCTTCACTATCCGGAGTATGTCATGATTTTCGACTTCCGTCTCCGCCCCCCCTACAAGGGCTTCAAGAATCTCGGCATCTTCAAACCCGTCTGCAATGAAGCAGCTCCCCAGAAATACCACGGCATCCCCAGCGAAGCTGCGGAAAAGAAGGATCTCGACCTTTTCTGGAAGGAAATGGAAGAGGCCGGAATCTCTGCGGGCGTCATCATCGGTCGTCAGGTTCCCAACGATGCTGCCTCCGTCTCCAATGACGACATTCTCGACATGGCCAAGGAATTCCCCGGAAAAATCATTCCCTTCGGCAGCCTCGACATCACCCGCGGCGTGTCCGCCACCATGGACGAGCTGGAACGCTGCATCGAACTCGGCATCAAGGGCATGGCCATGGAACCCGCCTATGCCATGCCTCCCCGCAAGGCCGACGCCAATGTGCTCTATCCTCTCTACGCCCGTTGCGAAAAGGCCGGCATTCCCATGGTGCTCACTCTGAGCTTCTTCCAGGGCACGCTTGAATATTCCGATCCCGCCACGGTTCAGCATGTGGCCAACGATTTCCCGAACCTGCAGATCGTCGTCGCCCACGGCTGCTATCCCTGGATTCCCATGATCTTCCAGGTGGCCATCACCAACAGCAACGTCTGGCTGCTGCCCGATATCTACATGCTCAACCCCACCGCTCCCGGCAACCAGATGTTCGGCGACGCCATGAAGTGGCTCGACGGCGAACGCATTCTCTACGGTTCCGCATGGCCCTGCTACAACATGAAGCAGGCCATTCAGGACCTTGAACGCTTCCACTTCTCCGAAGAACACAAGGAAAAGTTCTTCCACAAGAACGCCGAAAAGCTGCTCGGCATGAAGCTGGGCTAAGCTCTTTTACGGACAGGCTGCGGTTTATGCTCGCGCCGCAGCCCGATCCGAACGTCTCACTCTCCCCTCGGGCGCTGTACGGCCTTGTCCGGACGGCGCTCTCTCTTTATCCGGCTACCCCGGGGCGTTATCCGCTCACGGCACGTCTTTCCACGGCCGCCGGATCGTACATTTCTCCGCCCGAAATGACTTCCGTATGAAAAAGACCGGAGGAAAACGTTTTCCTCCGGTCTTTTTTCCTGCTGCCGGATTGATCGGCAGCCCGAAAAACATGTATGCTGATCAGTCGTCCAATCCGAGTTCCTCAAGCGTACGCCGCAGCAGCTCTTCCGGCGCAAGACGGGCATCCAGCACACAGAAGCGCTCCGGCCAGCGCTTTGCTCTGGCAAGAAAACCCTCCCGTATGCGCTGATGAAAGGCCACCTCCTCAGCTTCGAACCTTCCCTCGCTCAGGCTCAGCCCCTCACGCCCGTTCCGGGCACGCGCACGGGCAAGCCCCTTCTCCACAGGCAAGTCAAGCAGAATCGTCCTATCCGGCCACAGTCCGCCCGTTGCATAATCATTGAGCGCCTGAAGCCTTTCCACATCCATGCCCCGGCCGTAGCCCTGATAGGCGATGGTGGAATCGGCATAGCGGTCGCAGAGTACCCAGTCCCCCCGCTCCAGAGCGGGACGGATGGTTTCCGCCACATGCTGGGCACGGTCGGCAAGGAAAAGAAAAAGTTCCGCACGACTGTCCACATGACTGGAAACGTTGAGCAGCAAGGGACGAATGCTTGCTCCGAGGGAACATCCTCCGGGCTCCCTCGTGCGCACGAAGGGCAGATTTCTTTTTTCCAGTTCTCCGGCAAGCAGACTCATCAGCGTGCTTTTGCCTGCCCCTTCCACTCCTTCTAAAGTAACGAACACTGCCGCTCCTCCTGACGGGCTGCCGCCTTCTTTTCCTGCCGGGAATTTCTGTCCTCCGCCTCAGGTGTACGCACGGGACGGCAGAGGCTGCGTCCCAGCAGAGGCACATAGGCACTCCAGGCCATGCCTTCACCCTCCTCCGCCGGAGGAAGAGTGCTCCGACACTGGGCAAGTTTGGCGTCGATATTGTCGGCATAATGGAGAACAAAGGCCTCCGGTGTGGCGGGTTCCCTGGCCGCGCCGAATTCCGGTTCTCCGTGATGACTGGCGATAAGGTGCTTGAAGTGCATGACGAGCTCCGGCTCCAGACCGGATTTACGCAGAAACGGCTCCATCATGACGATTCCCTGCACGATATGTCCGAGCATCCGTCCCTCGTCGGTATATTCCGTCACCATCAGCCCGCTCATCTCATCGATTTTGCCTATATCATGCAGAAGGGCCGCGGCAAGCAGCGTCTGACGATCCAGCTCCTGATAATGATCGGCCATGAGCATGCACAACTCCGCCACGGAAAGCATGTGTTCCAGAAGCCCTCCCGCATAAGCGTGATGCACGGACTTGGCCGCCGGAGCCTTGAGCAGAAGGGGACGTATGCGCTTGTCCGTCAGAACGGAACGCATGAACTTCTTCCACGGCTTATGAACCAGAACGGCGTCACACAGTCGCTCGATGTCCTCCAGCATCTCCTGCGCCGGACGGGCGCTGGAAACAAGATAATCTTCCATGGGTAGAGAAGCGACTTCCTCATCGTCCAGGATCCGGACGGACTCCACCGTCAGCTGAAGCTGATCACGGTACAGCGACACGTGACCTTCCACGTTCACCATCTGTCCCGCAGAAAGGGACGGTACGGAAAGACTGAGCGGACTCCAGATCTTGGCTTCCAGAGAACCGCTCGCATCCCTCAGTTCCAGCCTCCAGTACGGTCCGTTGCGCGACTGCTGAAGCGAGGCAAGTCCGACAAGGTAATTCGAAGCAATTTCGTCGCCTGCCGTCATGGCGTCGATTCTCTGGTGTTCGGTCATGTTTACCTCTGGAAGATTTGACTTTTGATTCCTGTCCTATACAAGAAAACATGGAAAGCGGCACAGTGCCGCGTCCGCGGATGAATTTTTTCCTTTTCCACTATTATGCCTCGGCAGAGGTTGTCAAAGCCTTTCGCCGCCCTTTCTCGGAGCCTTCATGCGCATACTCATCAGCAATGACGACGGCATTTACAGCCGGAATCTGCACATGCTTTACGCGGCCCTGGTTCGCGCCGGGCACGAAGTCCGGGCCGTGGCACCGGCCGAACAGCATTCCGGAGCCGGATGCTGCCTCACGGTGCACGGTCCCATTCTCACTCAGAAAGTCAGCCTGCCTCAGTCCCAGGACGGACCTTTCGAAGGCATTGCCGTTTCCGGGACCCCGGCCGACTGCGTCATTCTCGCCCTGCGCGGCATCATGCCCGAGTTCAAGCCGGATCTGGTGATGTCGGGCATCAACTTCGGTCCCAACGCAGGTCAGGACGTCTTTTTCTCCGGAACCGTAGGTGCTGCCGTTCAGGCCGCCATGTACGGACTGCCCTCTCTGGCGGTTTCCTACTGTTCACACGACGTCATCACGCCCGCTCATGCCGATTTCGCCGTACGCATGGCCTCGGCTCTGGACTGGAAGCACCTGCCTCTTCACTGCGTGTACAACCTCAATCTGCCGGACTGTCCCGCAAAAGACATACGGGGGCTCAAGGTATGTCGGCACAGCACGGACTGGGCCTGCCTCGACTCCTATGAACGCCGGTTCTCCCCGAGAGGACGGGAGTATTACTGGATGATAGACCCCTTCCAGCATTTCCAACTCGAAGACGAAGGCACCGATAAAAGCTGGCTGCACAAGGGCTGGGCAACGCTTTCGCCGCTCCGCATAGATCTCAACGACGACGAAACAGCAAAAAAGCTCAACGAAAACAGTCTGTGGGAAAAAATCCGTCCATAACACGGAAAGACAGTCTCTCTTTCCGTCGTATCCCTTGCGAAAAATCCTCACAACGGATACAAAAGAAACAAAGAAACGGAGAGGATTATATTGTCCATGCCTCTCCATGATATCTGATACCTGCTCCCCGGAGGGAAGCCATGCCTATCACCACTCCCAAAGAGATGTTCGACCGTGCCTACAAGGAAGGTTATGCCATCGGCGCCTTCAACGTCAACAACATGGAAATCATACAGGGCATCATGCAGGCCGGTGCGGAAGAACGCTCACCGCTGATACTTCAGGTTTCCGCCGGAGCCCGCAAATATGCCGGTCAGGTCTACATCATGAAACTGGTGGAAGCCGCCCTTGCCGAATCCGATCTTCCGGTAGTGGTGCATCTCGATCACGGCCCCGACTTCGAACTCTGCAAGGCATGCATCGACGGCGGCTTCAGCTCCGTCATGATCGACGGTTCCCACCTTCCCTTCGAAGAAAACATCGCCGTGACCAAGCAGGTCGTGGAATATGCGCATGACCGCGGTGTATGGGTCGAAGCGGAACTCGGCCAGCTTGCAGGTGTGGAAGAGCATGTAAGCGCCGAGCACAGCATCTACACCGATCCCGACCAGGCTGTGGAATTCGTTCAGCGTTCGGGCTGCGACTCTCTGGCCATAGCCATCGGCACCAGCCACGGTGCGTACAAGTTCAAGGGAGAAGCCAAGCTCGACTTTGAACGTCTCGATAAGATTTCCGCCATGATGCCGGGCTATCCGCTGGTGCTGCACGGCGCCTCCAGCGTGCCGCAGGAATTCGTGGAAATGGCCAACCAGTACGGCGGCAAGCTCGGCAACGCCAAGGGCGTGCCTGAAGAAATGCTGCGCAAAGCCGCAAAGTCCGGTGTCTGCAAAATCAATATCGACTCCGATATCCGCCTTGCCATGACGGCCAATATCCGCAAGTACATGGCGGAACATCCCGAAGCCTTCGATCCGCGTGCCTATCTCAAGCCCGCCCGCGAAGCCGTGAAGAACATGGTGCAGCGTAAGATCCGCAACGTGCTCGGCAGCTCCAACAAAATCTGACCGTTCCTTGGGACATGTCCGGACATGCCCCGCAAAAAACATTTGAAGGCTGAGCCCTTCCCTTCCTCCACGGCAGGCCGCCTCCGGGCGGCCTGCTCTTTTATTCCGAGCAAGGGTCCGACAACGCCTTACTGATACGGAAAGGCGGCATCTGCCTTTCGGACATGAAAAGGCGGACATGGGATGACCATGCCCGCCGAAAAACTTCTGTCGGAAGGACGACGTTTACGGAACCAGAGGCGCAAAGGCAAGTCCCGTATCCACAGGCAGCCCGAACATGAGGTTGGCATTGGCCACGGCCTGTCCCGATGCACCGCGGCAAAGATTGTCGATGGCAGAAGTCACGATGAGTCTGCCCGTACGCTGGTCCACGGTAACGGCGATGTCGCAGAACATGGTGCCGCGTACATTGCGCGTTTCCGGCAGACGACCGGAAGGCATGACCCGCACCCAGGGACAATCTTTCCAGAAATCCTCATACATGGCCTGCACGTCGGCCTGAGCAAGAGGACTCGAGAGCTTCGTATAGATGGTGGCGAGAATACCGCGGCTGATGGGCAGAAGATGAGGATTGAACGATACCGTGACGGGTGTCCCTGCCGCGACGGAAAGCTCCTGTTCGATTTCCGGCGTATGCCGATGCTTGCCGCCGATATTGTAGGGACGGAAGGAATCCGCCACTTCGCAGAACAGAGAGGTGACCACGGCCTTGCGTCCGGCACCCGTGGTGCCGGACTTGGCGTCGATCACGATATCGTCGGTGCGGATGATCCCGCCTTTCAGGGCAGCATACAGCCCGAGAATGGATGCCGTGGGATAGCAACCGGGATTGGCCACGAGCGATGCCTGACGAATCTGCTCTCCGTAGATTTCAGGCAGACCGTACACGGCCCGGGCAATATGCTCCTTGCGGGTATGGGGCTTGTACCAGGCTTCGTATACCTCGGCGTCACGAAGACGGAAATCGGCGGAAAGATCAACCACCTTGACGCCCGCGTCATACAGATCCGCTCCGATCTCCATGGCCACGCCGTGCGGGACCGCAAGAAATACCACGTCACAGTTCCCGGCCAGAGCGTCGACCTCGGGTTCCATGAGTACCACATCTCCGCCCGGAAGCCCCTGAAGGAAAGGATACACGGTATCGAGGCGCCGTCCGGCGTCCTGTCGGGACGTGGCGGCGGTCAGTCTGATGGAAGGATGGGAGGCCAGAATCCGGGAAAGCTCCATCCCGGTATAGCCAGTAACGCCGACCAGTCCGGCTCGCAGCATGGCAGTACTCCAAAAAAGGCCCGGAAAAATCCGGCCCGCTGATGATGAGGAAGGTTCAGGAATGGGCCACGAACTTCATGCGCAGCTCATAAAGCACGTCGCGCATGAGTTTGCTTTCCTCCGGGGTAAGTCCGTTGCGAGTCTTGTCGTCGAGCATGGTAAGCACGTCGATGGCGTTGCGGGCCAGCACCTCGTTCCGCGAGGTTCCTCCAGTTTCCGGGTTGGGCACCTCTCCGAGATGGACCAGCGCAGAAGAGGCAAGAGACAGAACAAACGTGGAAAATGTCACTTCCGGCATGATGCCCGGATCGTTCTTTTCAGCCATGATCCCCCCTGAACTCTGAACGGAAAACGTTATTCCTGATAATTGGGCTTCGCATTGACCATGGTGGTATCCAGCGGATACATGTACACGGCGCAACGGGTCTTCACACCGGAGGTAAGCCCGGCGTAGGCATTGACGCAGACCACAAGGTCGATCTTGCCGTTGTTGTTCAGGTCGGCCACCGTCACGTCGCACACCGTGCCCTTGATGCGGCGGGTCTTCCACAGCAGTTCCATGCCCATGCCGTTCCACAGCATGGCATGAATCTCGCCCTGAGGATAGGTGCGATAGTTGGTGAACAGCTTGCCGGCGGTCGTGATGGGCTTGTTGGCAATGAGCTCATAGCGTCCGTCATGATCAAGATCCACGACAGGCATGCGCATGGGGACATAGTACAGCACGGAATCGGATCCGTCGCTGGTGGAAGCCAGAGAACCTATGCCTCGGTCGCCCACGATGTAGACGGAGCTGCCGCCGAAGGTATCCTCCGTACCGGCAAGACGATTGCCGCGCGCATCGAAGGTGGCCAGCGTCTCATTGTCGGTAATGAGGGCCAGATGGTCATCCCTCTTGCCTCTGTCAGCAGGAATCCAGGAGAAGTTGAACAGCGTCGCCTGCTTGGGCAGATTGGACAGCTTGCCGCCGCGCACGAGCTCGTCGCCCTTGATGCGGGCCTCATAGATGGAGCCGCTCACGATCTTGCTGCGGTCGCCGTCCTGAGTGATGAGCGTGGGCGCATACAGCGGAGGCAGATTGACCACGTTGAGATAGCGACGGACACTCTTGATCACGATGTCGAACTTGTTGTTGGCGAAGCGGAGCACCTGAGAATAGGCACTGACATCGTTCTCGTCATAGCCGGTGAGAATGATGTAGTCCACACCGTCCTGACGGAAATGTCTCACGAGCACGGGTCTCATGGAGGAAGGGAAGCGGTACTCGCCGATCTGCACGAGTCTGTTGCCGTCCTTCCACACATAGGCATTCAGGGTATTGGAATTAAGCAGCAGCACTTCATTTCTGCCGTCACCGTTGATATCGGCCACTTCCATGCTCAGGCACTCAAAACCGAGCATCTGGCTGCGGATCTGGGCGCGGTTGTCATCCGTTCCCTGATAGCGCAGGGAGGGATTCAGATACGTACCGTTCTGCACACGGCCGCGGCTCTCGTTCATGACGAAACCGCTGTTGGGAGCTCCGGCAGAGCCTCCGGCAACGGCGGTGCGGGTCACATCGGTGCGTCCGAACACTTCAATATTGATGCTGTCGGCCACGGCCTGAAGACCGCCGATAAGCGCGGCCACCTGACTGGTGGAAGACTCCTTCCACACTTTTCCGTTGGGAGACAGGGCGTTCACGTCGATGCTGGCCTGTTCGCCCATGACGGTAATGCTGCCCCATACCACATAATCGGCCTTGAACTTGCGTGCCATGGCGGCAGCGGCATCCCTGGAGGTCGGAGCCTTTTCGCTCAGGGCAGCGTCCTGACGTTCAACGGGCTCGAACTTTCCCTGAAGATAAAGACGCGAGGTCAGCATGGACGGAACGGCCTGTCCAAGATAGGAATAGCCCTGCGCGCCTGAAACCGAGAACGGCGCCACGACATAGGTGGCCGCCATCGCGGGCACTTGCATCATCAGGAACAGAAGGGTAAATGCCCATATGGCGGGCAGAAAACGTCTGGACATACATTACTCCTTAAAGGATTTGCAAGGGACTTTACACTTTCTCGCCCCAAACGGCAACAGCAACGCCCCGACCTTTTTGTAACAAACAATCAGCCTGCAACGATTTCACAGAGATGATGACCACAGCACGCCGCTCCTTCCGTTTCGCCTGTGCCCCGGAGGAAATCCCCGTCGCCGAGGAAATGCTCCGCCTTCAGGGATTCCGCTTCGAAAACGATCCCTTCTTTGCTCCGGCCCGTCGCCTTGTGGAGGGGCCCGGTCCGCTGGGCAACAGTCTCGCAGGCTTCTTCGGCCTTATCTACATCCAGGACAGAGCCTCCATGCTTCCCCCCATCGCCCTCAATCCGCCGAAGGGGGCCTCCGTGCTGGACATGTGCTCCAGCCCGGGCAGCAAGACCAGCCAGCTCGCCTGGCTGGTGGGGCCGAACGGCATGGTTCTCGGCAACGAGCCCTCGCCCGTCCGCCTCGCCAATCTGCGCCGGAATCTGCACGTCATGGGACTCGCTCAGACGGTCACCTGCTGCCAGAGCGGAGAAAAAATGCCGCTGCCCGATGCTTCCTGGGACTACATTCAGCTCGATCCGCCTTGTTCCGGCTGGGGAACCGTGGAAAAGAATCCCCGCGTCATGGACATCTGGAAGGACGACAAGGTAGCTCCGCTCATCCGGCTTCAGAAGGACCTCCTTCGTGAGGCGGAACGACTTCTGCGTCCCGGCGGCGTGGTAGTCTATTCCACATGCACCACGGATGTGGAGGAAAACGAAAAACAGGTGCTTTTTGCCCGTGAGGAACTCGGGCTCGAACTGGAACCGCTCGACGACATACCGGGTTTCGACCTTCAGCCCCCGCAGGGCTGTGAGGGCGTATGGTGTCTTTCTCCCAAGATGGGGGATACACAGGGCTTTTTCGTGGCAAGACTGCGCAAAAAAGGTCGGAGCGAAGGCCCGGTTCCCTACACGGAGCATCCCGTGCAGACCGAAGTCGTCGACGAACGCCAGCTCCGGGAACAGGGACTCGATCCTCGTCTCGTTCATGCCGAAATCGGCATGTTCGGAGGAAGTCTGCATGCGCTGCCCGTTGCTGCGCTGGCGACGCTGCCCGAAACTCTGCACTGGCAGGGGCTCTACATGGGCAAGGTCGGCAAGAACGGCGATCTCCGCCTCTCGCCGCGGGTACGCATCGAGGGACCGGGAGCCCATGTGGATATGGAAGGTGCGGAGGGCCTGCGCATCATCTCGGGACTGCTTCAGGGACAGAGTCTGCCTGCGCCTGCCTCCGTCCCCGCCGGAGCCAGAACGGCGCTTTTGCGCTGGAACGGACTTCCTCTCGGCCGACTGAACGTCAAGAACAAGCGTCTCATCTGGTCGGAACGCTAAGGGTGATCCGGAGCTGTCCGGCCGCCGCACAGGGTCTGTCCTTCAGGCAAACGCTTCCAGGCTGTCCACGCAAAGATCGGCCCGGCCGTTCTTTTTTGCCCTGAGAAGCACGAAGGTTGCCGGAGCGACACGTCTTGTGAAGACGAAGCGCAGATGTTCCGGATGCAGCCGTCCGGGCAGGGCCGCCAGCAGCTCCGCCGTGCGCTCCGCACCGCTCACGGCGACAAGCTGTCCGCCGTTTTTCAAAAGAGCGTCGGCGGCGGAAAAAAAAACGGAAAAAGTACGCTCCGTACCGAAAAGCGCGATTCGGCGCGATAAGGACGGAGGCGTTCTTCCCGCGCCTTCGCGTCGCCACGGCGGGTTGCAGAATACCGCGTCAAACAGCGGAAGGCTCTCCGCCCCTCCCGTCTTCCCCCCGGTCGATGTCCCCGGAGCCGCACGAAGCGCAAGACGATCCTCCCTCGCGGCCACATCTCCCGTCACGACGGAAAACCTTTCCGCAAGACCAAGACCAGCCGCATTGCGTTCCGCCGCCGCTGAAAGCTCCGGCTGAATCTCCATGCCGAATCCCCGCCACCGTGCTCTTTTCCGGAGCACGGCCAGCGCCACTATGCCGCATCCCGTCCCGAGATCGGCAAAAACGGCCTGTTCCGGCAGCGTCGTCCCGGCAGCAAAATCCGCCAGCAGCAATGCATCGCCGCTGAAACGGAAACTGCCTTCCGGCTGCTCGAGACCCGCAGGAAAAACGGATTCCATGTCCCTCTTTTCTTTCTGATGCATGTGCTCCGCCTCCTTATCCCGTCATTGCGCAACAGACCCGTTAAAGTTATAACAAGATCAGCCGTTCCGTACGGCCGGGCATGCCTGTCCGGCCCTTCTTTTTTACCCCTTTCCCGACACGAGTCACACATGTTCCGAGCCGACCTGCATATCCATTCCCGTTTTTCCAGAGCCACAAGTTCGCGTCTCACCATTCCGCATCTGGCGGCATGGGCTGGAGTCAAGGGAATTGACGTTCTGGCCACGGGTGATTTCACGCATCCCGTATGGCGCCAGGAACTGCGCGACGCCCTCGAGATAGACGAAGAAAGAGGTCTTCTGCGTCTCAAGACACCGCTCACCCGCAACGACGTGGCACGGGAGATCCCCCAGCTTGCCGGTATGGAACCTCACGATCCCAGATTCATGCTGGAAGCGGAAATCAGTTCTATCTACAAGAAAAACGGATCGGTACGCAAGATTCACAGCCTTGTCTATGTGCCCGACTTCGAAGCTGCCGACCGTCTCTGCGAAAAACTGGAAGCCGTGGGCAATCTGAAATCCGACGGCCGCCCCATTCTCGGACTGGACGTGAAGGATCTGCTTGCCATGGTGCTGGACATTCCCCGCGCCTACATGATCCCCGCCCATATCTGGACGCCGTGGTTCGCTCTTTTCGGATCCAAGTCGGGATTCGACAGTCTTGATGAATGCTTCGAAGACCTGACGCCTCATATTTTTGCAGCCGAAACGGGTCTCTCCTCCGACCCGGACATGAATCGCTGCTGGAGTCACCTCGACAGGCTGCTCATGGTATCGAGTTCCGATGCCCACTCCGGCGAAAACCTTGCACGCGAAGCCACCCTTTTCGACGGCGCCGTAAGCTACGACGGCATGTTCGACGCCCTGCATCAGAAGCCCGGCGACACACGCTATGCGGGAACGCTGGAATTCTTCCCGGAGGAAGGCAAATACCATCTCGACGGTCATCGTGCCTGCGGAGTGGTGCTGGAACCCGCGGAATGCATGAAAATAAACAACATCTGCCCGGTCTGCGGCAAACCGCTTACCGTAGGCGTGCTGCACCGCGTCCTTGCTCTGGCCGACCGCACCGAACCGCCCTGCCCCGGCAAGGACTTTCAGTCGCTCATCCCCCTGCCGGAAATTCTGGGGGAAATTCTGCACTGCGGCTCGAAGACAAAGAAAGCTCAGGAAAAATATGCCGATATTCTGAGCCGCTTCGGCTCGGAAATGACCATTCTGCAGGATGTTCCGGAAAGTGATCTGCGTCATGTCTGGCCGGAACTGGGCGAAGCCGTATCGCGCATGCGCGCAGGACGCGTCATCCGTCATGCCGGATATGACGGCGAATACGGTACCATCCGTCTGTTCGAAAATCAGGAATCCGCCCCTTCCCTGCTGGAACGAGTACCCGCCGCCCGGCGCAAGCCCCTGGATAAAAATACTGCAGGGGCTGAAAAAAAAACGCCTTCTCCTGCCAGACCGGGAAAACGCACTGATGCTGCGCCCGCAGAAAACCAGGCGGGGAGAAACTCATATTCCCCGGATTCCTTCAGTCCCATGCAGAAGGAAGCTCTCAATGCCGGTCCCGGTCCCGTGCTGGTGCTGGCCGGACCTGGGGCAGGCAAGACGAGAACACTGATCGGGCGACTCGTACGTCTGCTCCGCTCCGGAGTTCCGGCCTCGGACATTGTGGCCGTCACCTTTACCCGGCGTGCCGCCGAAGAAATGCGTGCACGACTGGCCGTCGCCATGAGCGGTACAGGCGATGCCGAAAAAAACGTCGAACTTCCGGAAACCGACACTCTTCACGCTCTGGCCCTGAAGCGCTGGCCGGGAGAAACGCCCGTGGTGCTTTCCGAGGAAGGTGCCCGCAAGGCCTTTGCCTCGGCCAATCCCGGTCTTGACGGAAAGGAAGCCTCCCGGCTCTACGACCGCATGGAATTCTGCCGCGAAACGCTGTCCATGCCGGAAGAGCTCGCCCCTATGGCCGCACGCTACCGGCAATGGAAAAAAGAGCGCAATCTTGCCGACTACACCGATCTGCCGGAAACATGGCTCGATGAACTCAGAAGCCGGAACTACGGTGCCGCAAAACCATGGAAACATATCCTCGTGGACGAGGTGCAGGATCTCTCCCCGCTTCAAAAGGCTCTGGTGGAAGCCCTGACCCCGGCCGACGGTTCGGGATTCTTCGGCATCGGCGACCCTGATCAGTCCATTTACGGATTCCGGGGCGCGGACTCCGGCATTGAAGAGGCGCTGCGCACCCGCTGGCCGCAGCTGCGTGTTCTGGGGCTGACCGAAAGCCATCGTTCCGCGGCCGCCATTCTGGAAGCCGGGCATGATGCGCTTGCCGGGCACGGTGCCTGCGGAGAGCTTTCCTCCGTCACCGGCTCTTCCGCCACCCTGCAATGGATGGGTGCCCCGAGCGCCGAGCGGGAAGCCGCATGGATTGCCGACCGCATTGCCTATCTTATCGGCGGGACCTCCCATCAGCAGGCCGACCTGCATGAAACCCTCGCCGGCTGCCACCTCGATGCAGGCTCCTGCAGTCCCGGAGAAATCGCCGTGCTCTGCCGCATCAAAGCGCTCATTCCGCCCATCCGTGCCGCACTGGAACGCCGGGGTATTCCCTGCTCCGCACCTGAAACGGAAGCCTTCTGGACCGACGAACGTGCGGATGCCCTGCTTCAGGCAGCGGCCCGTTTCCACAGGCAGGAAGAGCACACGAAAAAGGAAGCCGCATTTCTCGATGCCAGCCGCTTCCCGCTGCTGGCAGCCATGGCCCCTGCCGCACCCGTTCAGGAAAACACGTCCGAAGATGTGCTGGACGACGTCCCTGCGGATGTCTGGGCACAGGGGCCTGAAGCCGTTCTGGCCCGCTGTCCCGATCGCTTTGATCCGCTTTTCGGAGAATCAACGGCCTTCAAAAGGCTTCGCCTTGCCTGGAAGGAACACGGCGGCTGGCCGGGACTTCTGGAATTCGTCTCCTTCCGCCGGGAAATAGACATGGTTCGCGGCCAGGCGGAATACGTGCAGCTCATGACCATGCACGCATCCAAGGGCTTGGAATTCAAAGTGGTATTCATTCCCGGAGCAGAAGACGGTCTTCTGCCTTTCCGCGGCGTGGGAGCCCTGCTCCACAAGGAAGACGACTTCACGCCTCCTCCCGTGGAAGAAGAGGAAAGACTGCTCTACGTAGGCATAACGAGAGCCTCGGAAGCAGTGTTTCTCTCCTCGGCAGCCACGCGCACACTTTACGGGCACAAGATCTCGCTTCCGCCCTCCCCGCTGCTGCCGCTCTCGCACTTCCATGCCGTGCGACTGACACGACATACCAAGACCACGGCAAGTCAGCTGAGCCTGTTCTGAAAACAGCGATGCCCTGATGCCAATACACCAACGCCCGTACCGGAAAACGCAGATTCTCCCTGTACGGGCGTCTGATTGTCAGGACCGGCATGCTTTCCCCGGAAAGCAGCCTCCTACGACGACATCCTTTCCCTGAACACGACGAGAGGACAGTTCTGACAGATGTCCGCTCCGGGGAAGGGATGCCCCGTACGCGTCAGAGAGACGCCGCCCGTCTTCTCCACACGCAGGGCCATGCGTTCGACTACGGCCCGGATATGATCGCCGGGGATCATGACATTGATCTCACCGCGCTCCATCTTGCCGGAATTGTAGCTCCCGGCGCAGGCCAGAGTCATATTGGCCTGATGATGAATGAAGCTGAACGCCGTGCCGCCGCAGACCGCGGAATTGATGCAAAGCGAAGGACGGAAGGGATGCACTCCCGTGACGGCCATCCAGTCATCGACAAGATGATAGGCCTGCATGTTGTCGCAGCAGAAATGAACCACGTCCGGCAGATCTTCACAGGTGCGCAGCGGCTGCATGAGCACGGCCAGAGGCGCATGCTCCATGCGGGGCTTGCTTTCCACAAAGGAACGCACCTGTGCTTCGTCCGTGCCGAATCTGAGCAGATCTCTCACCACTCCGTCGCTCACCTCATCCGCGCCGAACACGCAACGGGCATCGAGGCACCAGAGTTTTTTCATCTCCAGAAGAACAATACGCCCTTCCATGCGTGCACCCAGTTCCGCCTGACAGAAGGTAAGAGGACGCACCGGTTCACAGTAACCGCCCCGGCGGCGCCGCTCTTCCAGCCCGTCTTCATCAAAAAGAAAGGTGATGCCCACCGGCTCATGCATGAGCCGAAGGGAACGCATGAGAACATCGTGCATGTGCGCATGGTCAGAAATATTCATCTTCTCCTCCGGAGATCCGGAAAATGTTCCGACATAAAAACGTATCTCCGTTTTGTCCGGGCGACGCAAGGCTGTCCGAACAAGGCGGAACTCGAAGTTTTTTCCTCATGACAGAGCCCGTCTCCGGGAAAGGTTCGGAAGACGGGCCTGTTCCGCAGCCGTCGAAGTTTCGACCTCTGCGTTCTTTCAGCAGGAAGCAACCCGCATCAGTTGTCGGAATCCAGCGCCTTCACTTCAACCTGCTTCTCATCATTGAAGATCAGGGCAAAACTGCGTCCGTACCTCAGCAGGAAATCGCTGTCTGCAATGAAGGTCACATCTTCCACATCGACGCTTTCATCCTCGTCCTCGTCCTTTTCTTCCAGCGCCAGACCGAGAATAATGCGGGATCGGCACCCGCCGCCCAGCGTATACTCACGCAGGCGGACACAGGTTCCTTCGTCCTCGTCCTCGAGCATGGAACGAAGTTTCGCCAGCATTTCTTCATTGACAGTCACTGTGAACATGGTCATCTCTCCCGTGTTTCAGCAGGCAATCCTGCCGGCGACTCCGCCCGGTCCGAGGAACATCCGAAACAACCGGTCATTCCGAAAGGACCCTGAAAACTCCTGTCCTCAGGCGTTCAAAGCCGTCAGCACCACCTGCCGGTCTTCATTGAAACTCAGCTCGTAAGCCTTGCCGTATTTTGTCAGAAAATCATTGTCCGCTATGAAGGGAACGTCCTCGACGACGACTCTTTCATCCTCGTCCTCGTCCATCTCTTCCATGCCCAGACCGAGCACGATCTTGCAATGTCATCCGCCGCCCACCTTGTATTCGCGCAGACGGATACAGGTTTCCTCATCCTCATCTTCCAGCATGGCGCGGAGCTTCTCCAGCATTTCCTCGCCTATGGTCACGGTAAACATAGCTGCTCCTGTGTCAGTTTCTGAATGTCATACGACTACGGTAGAAAGGCCGTGTCTCTCAAAGCGTTCCCGAACCTCGCGAAGAGCTTCCGGCGTGTACTGCCCCACCGGGGGCAGCGGCTTGTCGAGGGCCTGATACTTGTTTCGTCCGAAGGCATGGCACGGCATGATCTCGATTTCGGAGCGGCCGTACCTGCCGAAAAATTCCGCCATGGCGGCAAGATTCTCATCGGAATCATTGAGTCCGGGCATGAGCGGCATACGGATACGCACTTCCCGGCCGGATTCGAGGGCCGCCCCCATGTTGCGGAGGATGAGCGCGTTGTCCCTGCCGGTCAGTTGCCTGTGCCTTTCGGGATCCATGTGCTTGCAGTCGAAAAGAAAGAGATCCGCGAGCTTCAGCGCCTTGTCGAATCGCTCTTCCGGGCAGAAACCGCTGGTATCCACGGTGACATGCCAGCCCTCGTAAAGCGAGGCTTCCAGCAGATCGAGAAAAAACTGACCCGCCGCCGTAGGCTCTCCTCCGCCGAAGGTGACGCCTCCGCCGGAGTTCTCATAGAAGAGCGAATCCTTTCTTGCTGCGGCCAGGACTTCCTCCACACTCATTTCTCTGCCGCTCATTTCCCTGGCCTTGGCAGGACAGATGTCCGCGCAGGCTCCGCAGGAGAGACACTTTTCCCTGTCGAGCGTGGACACACCGCCTTCCATGCGTATCGCCCCGGAGGGGCAGATCTTCTCGCAGGCTCCGCATCCCGTGCACAGTTCCCGGAAGAACAGAAGTTCCGGAGCAGGACTCTGGGACTCGGGATTGCTGCACCAGAGGCAGCGAAGCGGACAGCCTTTCAGAAACACGGTGGTCCGGATGCCGGGGCCGTCCTTGGTGGACATGCGCTGAATGTTGTAGACCGTACCCTTGCTCATGGCTCTCTCCGCGGTATGCCGTCTTCATCTGGTGAGGCGGCGGAGCCTGCTCCGCCGCCCCCGGTGATTACTGGGCGTATTCCGTACGCTTGATTATTTCATTCTGCACGCCGCGGTCGAGACGGGTGAAGTAGGCGCTGAATCCTGCCACACGAACCACGAGATCCTTGTATTCCTGAGGATGATCCTGCGCATCCTGCAACGTTTCGGAGCTCACGCAGTTGAACTGGATGTGAGAGCCGCCGTAGTCGCAGTAGGTCTTGATGAGAGAAATGAGGTTGCGCGCACCCTGCGGGCCTTCCAAGGCGGAGGGCAGGAACTTCACGTTGAAGTGGTTGGCGCCGTAACGCACGGTGTCGATGGCTTCCGCACCGGACTTGATGAGGGCGGTAATGCCTTCATGGTCGGTACCGGGCATGGCGGACACACTGCCGTCGGTCAGGGCGACACCCGCCTTTCGACCCGTGGGCAGAGCGCCCATGAGGGAGCCGAAATAGTTGTGATACGAGAGGGAATAGGCATCCAGAGGCGTCCTGTGACCGAAGCAGTCCGGGCCGATGGAGCTGTGTATCTCGTCCACGTCGTGGTAGAAACGCTGCACGAAGGCCTCGATTTCGGGATAGTCGTTGCCGTGCTTGGGAGCTTCGAAGCACATCTTGCGGATGTCCTCGTAGCCTTCGAAATTGGCATCGAGAGCTTCCAGAAGCTGATCCATGGTGATCGTTTTGGTGTCGAACACCAGATGCTTGATGGCCAGCAGTGCATTGGCGGCGTCCACACCGGCGGTCATGATGGGATTGACCTGCGGATATCTGGTACCGCCGGCTTCTTCGCACATGCCCTTTTCAATGCAGCCGTCATACATGACGGAGCGGAATATGCTCGGCACCACCTGAAGACGGGCCATCTGGCTGAGATCGGAATGATGACGGGAAATGGTGAACAGATGCCGCAGCTGCGTCTTGCAGGCTTCGTAAACTTCCTCAAAGCTCTTGAACTCACGGGGATCGCCTGTTTCCGCGCCCACGACCTTCTTGGTGGAAGGATCCTTGCCGTTGTGAAGCAGCAGCTCCACGACCTTGGCGAGACAGGGCTGATCTTCCTGCGTGATGAAGCTGCCCTTGCCGCAGATGCCGGTGGACACACAGCCGTAGTTGCCGCAGTTGCGGGCGTCCTCGAGAGTGATGCCGCCCTCGTACTGGGCAAAGCGGGCAAGATTGCGTTCGATGACCACGGTGTTGTTCAGAATCTGGGGCTGACCGGAGCCGCCGCGGATGCAGTCCACCACCTTGTTCATGTAGGAAGTCTTGAGCTTGGGATGATAGAGCAGCGTCAGCGTGGGCTGAATGCCGCGCATGCGGATCTGAGTTTCAAGCAGCAGTTCTTCAAGCTCGGTGCTGGCATCACGACCGTCGGCATCCACACCGCCGATGGTGATGGTCTGCCCGGTATGACCGGACAGGGTCTTCGCGTAAGATCCGCCCTGGTATTCGCCGAGTTCCATGTGCTTGATCCACTGGAACTTCAACAGCGTGATGACCTGCTCCCTGGTCAGCCTGCCTTCTTCGATATCCTTTTTGTAGAAAGGATACATGTACTGACCGTAGCGGCCGGGAGACGTCGCACAGGCCATCTGTTCCACTTCAATGGCAAGGTGGACGAACCAGAAGGACTGAATGGCTTCACGGAAATTACGGGCGGGATATTCGGGAACGCGACGGCAGATTTCCGCGATTTCCAGAAGCTCGGCCTTGTTCTTCGGATCGGTTTCGGCCTCGGCCGTCTTTTCCGCAAGCTCGGCATAACGGTGGGAATGGGCGATGACGGCTTCCGTGGCCACGATCATGGCACGGTAAAGGTCGTGCCTTTCCTTGTTGTCCAGCGTGGTGGGACAGTCGTGGAGACGCTTCTTCAGATCATCCACCACCCAGCGCAGACCCTTGTTCAGCGCCTTGGGATAATCGGCGATGCCCGAACCGGAAGCCACACTCACGTTGTCATAATACATGCCGGCCTTGGAATACTGCGCGGGGTTCACACCGTACTTGTCCTTGTACATCTTGTTGTTCAGGGCAATGCAGGTGCGGT
>JAXVQY010000192.1:0-18486 GCA_037303805.1 bacterium
AAGATTAACGCTTGGAGTACTGGTAGCGGGCGCGGGCAGCAGCCAGACCGTACTTCTTACGTTCCTTCTTACGGGCATCGCGGGTCAGCAGGCCGGCATGCTTCAGAGCGCCGCGCAGGGCGGGATCGGCCTGGAGCAGAGCACGGGAGATGCCGAGGCGGACGGCTTCGGCCTGACCGGAAATGCCGCCACCGCACACGTTGACCTTGACGTCATACTGTTCGGTGAGCTTGGTGAGGGCAAGAGGCTGACGGACGATCATCTGCAGGGTCTTGCGGGGGAAATACTGATCCATGGGACGGCCGTTGATTTCAATCTGGCCGGAACCGGGATAAAGACGGGTACGGGCAATAGCGGTCTTGCGGCGGCCGGTGCCGTAATCAAAAGTGCTGGACATGGCTGGACTCCTACTTCTCAAAAGTCAGCGGCTTGGGGGCCTGAGCGGCGTGAGGATGTTCGGCGCCGGCGTAAATCTTCAGTTTCTTCAGCATGGCGCGGCCAAGACGGTTCTTGGGCAGCATGCCGCGAACAGCCTTGCGGAGCACTTCTTCAGGCTTGGAGGCAAGCAGCTTTTCGAGGCTGATTTCCTTGAGACCGCCAACCCAGCCGGAATGGCTGTAGTAAAGCTTGTCGTGCATCTTGGTGCCGGTCACGCGGATCTTTTCGCAGTTGACCACAACGATGAAATCGCCGTTATCCATGTGAGGAGCAAATTCAGGCTTGTGCTTGCCACGCAGACGATGAGCGATCTGAGCGGCGAGGCGGCCAAGGATCTGATCTTCGGCGTCAACCAGATACCACTGACGGTCGATGTCGGCCGGGGTCGGGCTGAAAGTTTTCATGAAAATATCTCCTGTCCCGCGCGGGGCGGAACCGCATGAGTGTGCCATTGAAGAGGCGTAGTCACAAAAAGGCTTCCCGCATAATCAGGAAGCACATTCCTCGTTACAGTCGTTCTTTCATGAAGGGAAACCGGAGACGTTCCACCCGCAACGGGGAGCCGGAGAAACGCACCTTGGGAGCGGCTACCAGACCGCCGTTCCCTTGCCAGAACGTTTGAAACAAGGTATGTGCCATAAAACGAAACTTTAATCAAGTGAGGAATGGCCATGCGGAGCATAAGAAAAAGCCTTCTTCAGTTCATCTTCTCAGGAGCCAGCATGCGCCGCTGGAACGACAAGCTGCGTCCCGTGGAGCTGTTCGAACTGGATAAGCAGGCTCATAAAATGATCGTGGCCTTTCTCCTCTGGCAGCAGAGTACGGCGAACATGTCTGCCGACGAACAGCGCCGCATCGGCACGGAGATCATCGAAGGCGGTCTGTTCGACTACTTCTACCGTCTCATCATCACCGACATCAAACCGCCCGTCTTTTATCGGATCAAGGCCAATCAGGAACATTACAGGGAGCTCACCGCATGGGCTCTGAACGAGTTGGAACCGCGTATCAGGCCGTTGGACGAACCGTTCTGGCAGCGTCTTGTCGCCTATCATTCCCGCCCCGCCGAGAAGACGAACAGCCTGGCCGACCGTATTCTGAGCGCCGCCCACATGTATGCCTCCCGCTGGGAATTCAGCCTCATCGAACCGCTCAACGGTTTTGATGAGGAAATCAAGGAAATCGGCCCGTCCTTCAACAAGCGTCTGCTGGCTCTGAAAGATGTGGAAGGCGTCAACGAGCTGCTGGCGGGACCGGGCACGGCCCTTGCCCGCATGGCAAACCTGTGCGGCCAGCTGCGTTTCCAGATACGCTGGGCACAGACGCCCAGAGTGCCGGCCACATCTGTTCTCGGCCACATGTTCATCGTTGCCGTGTATTCCTACCTGTTCAGTCTCTATCTTGATGCCTGCCCTCAGCGCCGCATCAACGACTTCTATTGCGGCCTGTTCCACGATCTTGCAGAACTGCTCACCCGAGACATCATCACACCGGTGAAA
The DNA here is from genome assembly GCA_037303805.1 of bacterium. Classification (GTDB taxonomy): domain Bacteria; phylum Desulfobacterota; class Desulfovibrionia; order Desulfovibrionales; family Desulfovibrionaceae; genus Mailhella. The sequence goes on from JAXVQY010000192.1 coordinate 1,938, forward strand.
CGGTCCGTCGCCCAGCTCCCGGAAATCATCCATCAGTATGAAGATGAAGAACTGCACAGCAAGATCCTCGATCCTCTGGAACAGGAAGGATACGGTCATATCCGGGAGCGTCTCGACTACTATCTGGGACTGGCAACGAAATCGGAATTCAACGACACCTGCCGTCGTGACGGACATATTCTGAAACTGGACGGCTTCGCCGCCCTCCAGGAAAACAACGCCGACGACTGCGATCCCAAGGACGGTCAGCTCATCAAGGCCTGCGACACTCTGGCGGCCTTCATCGAAGCCTATACCTCCATTCATAACGGACTCGGATCACCTCACCTCTATGAAGCCATGGCCCGCATGCGCCGGGAATGCAGCAGCATCCGACTCGGCAGCTTCAGCATGGCTCCTCTTCTGGCCGACTTCGACTAGCAGCCTTCCGAACCGCTTCTCTCCGGAGACCGTCTTCTGTCCGGAAATCGACGCGACTTTTTCCTGACGTCACCTCACGGGGCGTGGAACTTTGCTGTCCTGCCCCTCTTTACGAGAGGCATTTTTATGCGTATTTATTAACTGTTCCGCCAGTCACGGCGGAAGCGTGGTCTTTCTGACCTTCGTCAGTAGAGCACCGACCGGTTATACGGGGGCGCATTGGTTTCGACGGGGATGCTGGAAGCCATGGTTGCAGGTCGAGGCGCCGCTGGCCTCGTAAAAAGCGGCAACAAAGTAATTGCCAACAACGATTACGAATACGCCTACGCTGCGTAAGCGGCGGGGCACCCTGACGGCCTAGACCGTCACGCCGAAGCGGCCGACGTCCGATACGTCGCCGAGGCGCCAATTCATCGGGCTGGCGTACGTCTGCTCCTTCCGGGGCGTGCGCGAGGATTTACGGCGGGATAACTGACGGATGCCCGTCTGCGGGCCGATCCAGAGGCGAAAACCTGTACGCAGACTAAACCTGTAGAGGCCTTGTGTGGACCTTTCTCGGACGGGAGTTCGACTCTCCCCGCCTCCACCAAAAAGTCGATAATGCCTGATACTCCTGAGTATCGGGCTTTCTTTTTTAACTACAGGACCGCTACTATCTCATCGAAGCTCTCACGCAACATCGATCATGACTTCCTTTCGCTCTCGTCGAAATGATTTCAAACTGACTGAAATACATTTTCATCATATAGTTATCGTCATTATTTCATACTGATAGTATGAATATGGATAGTAGTACAAAGACTTTTGCCCTCCCACAAACTCTGCGGGCATTTCCCCTTTACCTGATAAAAAACATTCATCAGTCACTCTGTTACACCTCAATACGCCCCTGACGCCGCTCCTCCGAAAAAATTTTTATTCCCGAAAAGAACTGCACGAAGCCGCTTTTCTGCCGGACACCGTATCTTACTGAAAAAAAACGTGTTCCTTCCTGCGGCATAGCCCGCTATGCTTCCCGGACGTGAAGCGCAAACGGACGCCACGCCCCCTCACACCTCGATCCGGATTCATCCGGCAAAGGCTGAAGGAACACGCATGTCCAGCCCCCTAGTCCCCGACCGGCATCACGACGGACGTCAGCGGCTGCAAACAAAGCACGACGAACGTTACGAGGCCGGGAGACTGAGAAGTCAATAGTCCGAGTTCTGCAAAACGGAATGCTCCACTGCCAGGAGTCCCCCTGCTCTGCCGGCTTTGTTTTTATCGACCTGTTCATCCATAACCGAAACCATGTAAACTCTGCTGCAAAGAGAATCTGACGGTCTGAAAAAACGCCCGCCATGTTCTCCGCTGCTGTCGTTTTCCGACGGACATAAACATCAATACCCCGGAGAGTATACATCCATGGGAACAACATACGGATATATAAGAGTATCCAGTACAGATCAGAATGAAAGCCGCCAAAGGGTGGCCATGCAGGAACGGGACATTTCCGAAAAGCATATTTTTATCGACAAAATATCGGGAAAGGATTTTCACCGACCGCAATACCGGGCACTGCTCCGTCGTCTGAAACCCGGCGATCAGATCTGCATCACGAGTATAGACCGTCTGGGAAGAAACTATAAGGAAATTCAGAAGCAGTGGCATATCCTGACAAAAGACATGAAGGTGGACATCCTGGTTCTGGACATGCCGCTGCTGGACACAAGACGAGACAAGGATCTTCTGGGAACATTCATTGCCGACCTCGTACTTCAGGTACTGTCCTTCGTAGCCCAGAACGAAAGGGAAAACATACGAAAGCGTCAGGCCGAGGGCATTGCCGCAGCAAAAACCAGCGGCATCCGTTTCGGCAGAGAGCCTCGCCCCCTTCCCACAGCCTTCTCACGAGTGTATATGTTATGGAAAGACGGAAAAATAAATACTTCGGAGGCCGCACGCCGATGCGGCATGGCCCGATCAACATTCCGTTACAGGGCAAGAACGTATATGAAAAATACGTCGTGACTCCTTTTTAGGCAGGAATGACCTGTGTCAAGTCGCCGCAAAATTCCTTTGCGGCGCAACACGGTCAACTACCGGCACACAAGGAAATACCTCGGAGCAAGAGACCCGACATGAAAGTCTTTACCAAAAGCCGCTATGCACTGCGAATCATGATAGAGCTTGCCCGGCGTTCACAGCAGGACAACACCCCTCTAAAATATATTGCGCGATCCCAAAACATCAGTCTCAAGTATCTTGAGCAGATCATCGTTCCTCTGGGGCGGGCGGGACTGGTAAGAAGCGAACGAGGCAGTCAGGGCGGCTACCGACTGGCTGTCGCTCCCGAAAAATGCACGGCCGGAGATATTCTGCGCGCCGTTGAGGGCAACCTCGCACCGGTCACCTGTCTCACAGCCGAAGGGTCAGCCTGCAAGTTCCGGAACAGCTGCGCTTCCGTCCGTTTCTGGAACGGACTCGGCGCCTGCATCGAACGATATGCCGACAGCATTACTCTGCGTGATCTGGCTTCGTGGAAAACCGACGAAACAATGCAGGCAAAAATCTGAAAGCGAAAGAAAACGCCTTAAACTCCTCGCCTGCCTGTGGCGAGGCCTCTCAGGACGGATGCCGGGAAATCCACCGCCGAGGCTGCTTTTCCGCCGCCATCGAAAGTGCCTGCCTCGAAGCCTCTCCTTTTCGTCAGTCTCAGTCGAACTTCACGCCCCTCTTCTCGAGATCCTTCACCTTGCGGAAGATGGTGCTGCGATCGACGCCCAGCTCCTTCGCAACGGTAGCGATGTTGCCGAATCTGTGCATGGCGGCTCTGAGAACCAGACTCTCCATGTCCTTCATGATTTCCTTATAACTGCGGCCGTCGAAGGAAATGACGGCATTGCCGTCGTCTCCCTCCACATACCCCGGCATGGACGAAGCAAAGGGAAGCTGCGAAGCCTGTATGACCTCATCGGAACAGAGCACGGTAAGGCCCTGAACCATATTCTTGAGTTCACGAACGTTGCCCGGCCAGTCATAATTCTGCATGAGTCTTTCGGCCTCAGGAGAAAATTCCAGCTTTCGCCCATAGTTGTGCGCATAAAAATCAAGAAAGAACTGTGCCATGGGTAAAATATCGTCACGCCTTTCCCGCAAAGGCGGAACCGTCAGTACGGCGATCTTCAGACGATAGTAAAGGTCGCTGCGGAACTCCCCTTCGGCAACGGCCTTCTCAAGATTTCTGTTCGTCACGGCAATAATGCGCACATCAAGTCGCTTGGGAGTCGTCGCACCGACACGAAGAATTTCCCCGTCCTGAAGAAAGCGCAGAAGACGGGTCTGCATGGCAAGAGGCAGCTCCCCTATCTCATCAAGAAACAGTGTTCCCGTGGAGGCCGCCTCTATCAGGCCGACCTTGCCGTTTTTATTCGCACCTGAAAAAGTACCGCCCACATATCCGAACAACTCGGTTTCAATGAGCTGAGGGGAGATACTTCCGCAGTCGACCTTGATGAACGGACGATCCGCTCTGTTGCTCTCCCTGTGAATGCGCCGGGCCAGGACATCCTTGCCGACTCCCGTTTCACCGAGAATGAGGACAGGAGCATCGGATCTGGCAATGACGCTGATCTTGCTGCGCAAGCGAGCCATGGCCGGACTCTGAACAATTTCCGGCATCTGCTGAATGATTTCCTTGGGAGAATTGCTGAGCTTGGAAAAAACGTCCAGCAGCTCCTTCTGAAAGGATACCTGTCCCCTAAGTTCCTGAAGGCGACTTTCGTCACGCATGATCGTGACACAAAAAACAACATGTTTTTCGCGATCAAAAATAGGATGTCCTTCAAGAACGAGTCTGCGTCCGTTAGCCAGCTTCTGAACTTTCGTTACCGTCTTTCCGGTACGGAGAACTTCGGGATTGAGCACGACGTCGAAAACGCCCTTACCCAAAAATTCCAGCACATTATGTCCCACCATACTGTCATGGGGAACACCCGTGAGCTCTTCGTGTACCGCATTGACGAAAAGAACGGTTCCCTGCGCATCCGTCACGCATACGCCGTCACTGAACACATCCAGCAGTTGATCCAGATGATTTTGCAGCATACTCAACCCTGTGCCGTTGAAATCAGTTTTCTTATATCTGAATACGGATATCTTGGCAATCAAAGCCGGCGGCAGCCCGACTTTCCGGGACGGCGTCCTTCCGGCAAAAAAGATATTTTTTCATAAAAAAACGATGAGGCTTACACCGTAACCGGCAAAGCCCCATCGTATCCGAGGAGGGAAATGCTATCACAAAGAATCAGTGCGCAGCGAGGAAGGCATCCACATCGGCAGCCGTAGGAATACCGTCCCAGCCATGACCGTTGCGGCACAGAAGCGTTGAAGTGGCGGAGGCGCGACGAGCGGCCTCAAGCACACCATATCCCTGAGCAAGGCTGGCCGCCATGGCGCCGTGGAACACATCTCCGGCGCCGGTGCTGTCCGTCACGGGTTCGTCGGGGAACGTAGGAACACGGCTGATCACGCCGTCAATATTCCACAGGGAGCCTTCCACACCCTGCGTCGCGGCCGTCACCCCCTTGCAGCAGCGGCCCAGCTCCTTGAGCGCTTCCATGGTGTCATTAATGCCCAGCATTTTCTTCATGCCGAGATCGGCACAGATGACATAGTCTGCACGCTTGACGCAGGCAAGATACTTGGGGTCGTCGGACACCACGTCCACGTCAAGAAGGACCTTGATTCCCCTGCGTTCCGCCGCGTCCATGACATGAGGCATAACGGAAAGCCAGCGCATGTCGCTGAGAATAAGCGTGTCGGAATCCAGGGTATCCACGGGAAGGGCCTCGGCTTCGATATCCATGGACGGATCGGTGTACGCCAGAATCTGACGATCTCCGGACGGATCCACCATAATGCAGGAAGAAGAAGTGCGGCTGTTCCGGCAGACAACCATACCGGAAACGTCAACACCCTTGCTTGCCAGAAGATTTCTGAGCCATTCGCCCTCGGCGTCGTCTCCTACCCGGCCCCAGAAGGCGGTTTCCACACCGAGACGGGAAGCGGCTATGGCCGCGGTGGGAGCAGGTCCGCCGCCGCGCATGGTCACATTGGTGGTCCCCAGCTTCTGAGGACGGGTCATCAGTTCAGAAACCTGATATACTCGGTCAAGAAACAGGTTGCCGATACAGACAATTTTCATATTCTGTCTCTCATAAGGCGGACGACGGGCCGCCCGACTGTAGTGGAGAAAAGGCTTCCGGCCCGGCAGCGGGTCGGAAGCCGGAAGTCTTATTCACCCTGCAGCAGATGCTCGGGCAGAGAATTACCGGTCACGGAGCAGTCGGCAACACGTCCGGCGGAACCGAACAGTTCCATGTAATGCGCAGCGAGAGCACGCACGCCTTCGCGGCCGTCTTCCAGAAGCGCCAGAAGATCGCAGTCGGGTTCAACGGCCAGACGTTCGCGGATATGCTTCACGGCCGCACACTTGAGAGCCGTATTGATGTTGATCTTGCGCAGACCGTTGCGGGTGGCCTTGCGGATGGCATCTTCCGTCACACCGGAAGCACCGTGCAGTACCAGCGGCACACCGATGGCACTCAGACGATGAAGCAGGTCCTGATCCAGATCCATGGAGCTGCTCTTCATGCCGTGAATGGAACCGAGAGACACGGCCAGGAAGTCCACGCCGGTGCGTTCGGCGAACTCGGCGGCCTGATCCGGATCGGTATACATGATGTCGGAACGGCTTCCGCCGGCCATGGGCACTTCACCCACTTCACCTTCGGCGCTCGCACCGTAGTCATGAGCCATCTGCACCATTTCCTTGGTCATACGGATGTTCTCTTCAAAAGGCAGCGCAGAGCCGTCGAACATCACGGACGTAGCACCGAGACGCAGAGCCTTGCGGATCAGGCCGAGATCACGGGCATGGTCGATGTGAAGAGCAAAACGACCGCTGCTCTGCTGCATGACGGAGAAGCACAGAGCCATGATGTTCTCCATGCCGATATGCTTGTACGCCTGCGCGCCGAGGGCCAGAATGGCAGGAGCCTTCATTTCTTCGGCAGCCTTCACCACGCCGCCCAGGGTGGTGTAGTTGTGCACATTGAAGTGACCGATGCACCAGTCTTTGGCAGGGTCAAGGGCAAGGAGTTCATTCATAGTATAAAAGGGCATGGGGAACCTCGCATATTGGCTTGAAGAGAAAGGAAAACCGGGCCGGACCCGCCGGCCCGTCAAAACAGAAAACCGTGTTTACCAGCTGAACCGATGAGTGGTGTGCGTGGTACGGGTTTCACCGGCCTTGAGCACAATGGACGGGAAGTTCGGATGATTGGGAGCATCGGGGAAGAACTGGGTCTCCAGGCAGAGAGAATTGAAGGCCTGATAAACCACGCCGTCCTTGCCGTCCCAGTGACGCAGGCTGAGCTTGGAAGCATTGTAGAACTGAATGCCGGGAAGATCGGTGGATACCGTCATGGTGCGGCCGGAGGCAGGGTCGCGGACTTCCGCAGCAAGGATGAGGCCGGGGTCGGAGGAAGGCGTGCCGTTCAGCACATAGTTCACGTCGAACATACGGTCGGGAAGACCGGGCATGGCCATCTGATCGCCGATACGCTTCATGGACGTGAAGTCATAGGCGGGATCCTTGGAAACAGGACGAATTTCGCCGGTAGGAATCATGTTGCTCTGCACGGGAGTGTAGGCGTCGGCATAAAGATGCAGTTCATGATCCTCTATGCTGGGTGAACCATGTCCGGCAAGGTTGTAATAGTTATGGTTCGCGAGGTTGACGATGGTGTCCTGATCCTTGGCGGTAGCCGTAAAGTTCATGGACACGCCGTTGTCTTCGTCAAGGCAGAACTCGGCGACGACATCAACGGCACCGGGATATCCCTGCTCGCCGTCTTCGGAAGTTCTGCGCAGCACCACGCGGGAAACCCCGTCCTTCTCCTCAGCTTCGGAAGACCAAACATACTTGTCGAAGCCGCGTACGCCGCCATGAAGATGCTGACCGGTGACGCCTTCATTGCAGGGAAGATGATACGTCTTGCCGTTCAGAACAAATTCGCCGTTATGAATACGGTTGGCCACACGACCGGCAAGAATACCGTAGCAGGGATGTCCATAAAGGTACTGAGCCAGATTATCGAAACCGAGCACGATGTCGGCAGGGCCGTTTTTGCTCGGCACCACAAGACGGCGCATGATGCAGCCGTAGTCAAGCACTTCAACTTCCATACCGTTCTTGTTGGACAGAACGGTAGCGTTGACATCCTGATTCCAGAATCTGCCGAAAGGTTTGACAGTGACAGCCATGATGATTCTCCAGAAAGCAAGGGTAATAAACAAATAAAAAGGGACGGCGTGAAACGGTCGCCCGTATGCGGCGCACAGGCGCCTTTCCATGACGGCCTTGTCCAAACACCCCGCTTCGAGGTGCTTGGAGAAAACCTCATGGAGACCGGGGGAAGACATCTCTCCCCCGGTCAACCAAGTCAAGACATTACTTCAGAGCGTCGAAAGAAGCGCGACGGGTCTGTTCGGTCTTGGATGCATTGGCGATGGCAGCATCAAGTTCCTTCAGGAATTCAGCGCCGCCTTCGGTTTCCTTCAGATACATTTCGCGAAGAGGCTTCACCACTTCGATGAACTGGGCCTTTTCTTCAGGAGTGGGGAAGTAGGTCTGGCCGCCGGCCTTGGCAAAGGCCGCATAGGCAGGACGTTCCAGATCCATCTGCACGCCGTTTTCCACAATACCCATCAGCTTGAAGCCGTCGATCAGAGCATCCTGGAATTCCTTGGGCAGGCTCTTGAAGTAGTTGGCATCCATGAACCATGCGGAGAACATGAAGTTATGGCCGTCAAGGGTCATGTACTTGGCCTTTTCATGCAGACGCACGGCGGTAAGGTCGGTAATGGAGTTCAGAGAACCGTCGACCACGCCCTTGCTCAGAGCATCATACACTTCCATGAAGGGGATAGGAGTCGGGGAAGCACCGTTCAGACGCACCTGTTCCTGCTGCACCTTGTTTTCCACGGTACGCAGCTTGAGGCCCTTGAGATCGGCAGGGCTCTTCACGGGATGCTTGGCGTTGGCATAGTTTCTCCAGCCTGCGCTGTTGGAAAGGCTCATCATGAGCAGCTTGCCGTCGGTGTTCTTGTAGATGAGCTCACGCAGCTTGTCTTCGAAGGGGCCGGAGAGCACGTTCTGCGCCACGGGTTCGGAAGGCATGATGTAGGGAATGTCCAGAGCGGCGATGGGAGGATACACGACAGCGATACCGCCGGCGGTGGCAGGATAGATGTGCACCACACCGGCCTGCAGGGCCTGGAAGCATTCATTAGGATTGCCGCAGAGCTGTGCGCCGGCATAAATGTCGATCTGCAGCTCACCGCCGGTACGATTTTCCACATACTGCTTCAGATACAGGGTGGAAGCGTGCTCGGCGGTTCCTTCATTGGAAAGGAATTCGAGGTTCAGCACGGTCTTGGCCTCGGCGGCGCAGGCGAGGCCGAGCACGAGGGACAGGGTCACAACGGACTTCACAAAGCCTTTCATACGGTATCCTTTATGTTAAAGGTTTATGTGCCGGTAAATTATGAACATGGCATCATGTCTCGAGGACACGACGTCGGCCGGCCGGAATATCCGGCCGGCACACATGCTGTTACATGAGGCCCCAAGCCTTGGGCAGGAAGAGGACGGTTTCAGGGAAGTAGCTGATAATGCAGAGAACTACGGCAAGAACACCGAAGAAGGGCAGCATTTCCTTGACCAGCTTGTCCAGGCTTACCCCGCTTATGCCCTGGGTGACGAAGAGCACCAGGCCCATGGGAGGAGTGATCAGACCGATGGTGAGGTTGACCACCATGACCACACCGAAGTGGATGGGATCAATACCGACCTGCTGCATGGCGGGAGCAAGGATGGGACCGAGAATAAGGATGGTAGGACCGGCATCCATGATGCAGCCCACGCCGAGCAACGTGATGTTGACGAGCAGGAACAGAAGATGAGGATTGTCCGTAATGGCCACCAGAGCGGAACCGAGCATCTGAGGAGTATGACGCAGGCTCACCACGGAGGCGAAGGCCACGGCAGCACCCACGAGAATGAGGATCTTGGCCGAAGAGATGGCCGAGTTCGCAAAAATGCGGGGAAGCTGACTGGGCTTGATCTCACGGGTATAGAACACGCCGAGCAGAAGCGCATAGAAAGCGGCGATGGCCGCGGCTTCGGTGGCCGTCATGATGCCGCCGAGAATGCCGCCCATGAGAATGACCGGGGTACCGAGAGGCAGAATGGCCTTTTTGGCAGCCTGGCCGCGTTCAGCCCAGCTGGCACGAGGCTTGGGATCGGGGAACACGCCGGAGCGGGCACGAAGACCGATGACCAGCATAAGGCTGCCGGCGATCATGAGACCGGGAATGATGCCGCCTGCGAACATGGCCGCCACGGAGCAGTTTTCCACGAAGGCGTACATGATCATGAGGCCGCTCGGCGGAATGATGGGAGCCAGAATACCGGCAGAAGCGATGATGGCGGCGGAGATTCCGTCGGGGTACTTCATCTTCTGCATGGCGGGAATGAGCATGCCGCCGAGAGCCGAAGCATCGGCCACGGCGGAACCGGAACCGCCGGACAGCATGACGGAGGCCAGAACGCACACATGGCCGAGACCGCCGCGGAAGTGACCGATAAGAGATTCGGCAAAGGTCACGATACGCACGGTCACGCCGCCGGCGCTCATGAGTTCACCGGCAAGAACAAAGAACGGGAGAGCCATCAGAGCAAAGCTGTCGACACCGTTCCAGAGACGCTGCAGCAGCATGGGAAAGAAGGCCCACTGGCCGTTCTGGGCAAGGTCCAGTCCGGGGGCAAGCAGGAGCACATATACTATGGGCAGCCCTATGAGAACAAGGCCGAGGAAGTATACCAGATAAAACATTTTCAGTGCTGCAATTTTGGCAATAATATTCATGGATGACTCCAGTTACTCGTGGATATTTCAGCTGGAACAGCGGAGAGATCAGCCGTTGGCGCGATGTTCATCAAGCTCCTTCAGCCTGTGAGGATCGGCAAGACAGGGAACGAGCTTGATAAACCACACAAGGCTGGCAATCAGCGTCATGCAGAAGCTGTAGGGCAGCACTATGGAAACGATCCACATGGGCAGCTGCATGGCTATACTGACGGATGAAAACGCACGCTGGATATAAAAGTACGACTGGTAGGTACAGACCGACAGCACCAGAAGGGCCAGTGCTTCCGTAAAAAGTGCGATCACCACACCGATGAAGGAATAACGGAACCGCGAAACAAGAAAGTCAAGGGCCACCAGTTCACCGCGCTGCTGGGCATAGGGAAAAAGCAGGAAGGTAATCCACACCATCATGAAGCGGGCACTTTCTTCGGTCCAGGTGATACTGTAACCGAAGCAGTAGCGCAGAATCACGTTCAGAGTAACGACGGCCAGCATGCCCATCATGAGCACGGTGCTGATTTTCACCGCTACTCCATTGATGCTTCTTATCAGTCGATCAACGGCATTCAGCATATATTTCCTCCGGCGAAAAGAAATTCTTGAATCTGCTCCGGCTGCAGCACACGTACATGCGCCGCCGGAACGATATGTCCATTTTCGAAGGCGACTTCATCATCATAGGAGCAGGAATCTTCCGTTGCGGCACCGAACACGGCAACAGCGGCAATGCGCCGTCCTTCCTTGATCTCTCCGGTATGGCTTACGGCCGGCCCCAGCTTGAGCACGGCACCGTCGCGCACGAAGACGGGAATACGGTCAAGCGGAACGACATCTTCCACGGTACGGCCGCCCCGGACGGACTTACCCGTCCACAGGTCATGCCAGAGTCCTTCGGGAAGACGATAACGGACCTTGCCGCCTTCACGCAGAACAGGAACAACCAGCAGGCTATCGCCGAGCATGTACTGGAGTTCGAAGGGCCAGACTTCGGGCTGATCGGGGAAGGAAAGCACCATGGAGCGCATGAGCGGCATACCCGTGGCGGCAGCCTGGGCGCAGGCGTCGGAAAGATAAGGAATGAGATGATAACGCAGGCGGACCCAGCGACGGCAGATATCTTCCGCTTCGGGACCATAGGCCCAGGGCTCACGCGGTCCGATGCCGTGGAAACGCATGTGAGAACCGAGCGCGCCGGCTTCGGTCCAGCGGACGAACAGCTCAGGCGTGGGCTGATCGCCGTAGAAGCCGCCGATATCGGAAGAATAATACGGAACGCCGCTCATACCCCAGGAAAGACCGCCGAGAATGGAACCGGCAAGACCGCCCCAGCTCGACTGGGAATCCCCGGCCCACTGGATGGGAGCTCTCTGACTTCCGGCCCAGCCGGAGCGGGACCAGCAGAGGGCATTTTCTCCGTAGTAACGACGTCCGGCCTCATAGACGCAGAGATTATACAGCAGAGAATACACGTTATGGATGCGTATGCCGTTGTCGCCGTTGACGGCATACATGTCGGGCAGAACCTGTTCACCGAAGTCGGCCTTGATGCAGTCCACACCGGCATCGAACAATTCCTTGTGGCGACCGCACCAGTATTCCCATGCTTCAGGATTGGTGAAGTCCACAAGGCCGCTGTTGGGCAGCTGGGTCAGAACCTGACCGAAGGGACCGGGATCAAAGGCATATTCATAGGCTTTGCCGTCCTTGTCGCGCAGGAGCCAGCCTTTCTCGGCCATTTCTCCGAACAATTTGTTCTTTATGGAAACCAGAGGATATTCCCAGACGCAGATTTTGTAATTCATGGCCTTGAGGCTGTCGCAGAAGGCCTTGGGATCATCATAGCGGGAGGGGTCCCATTCAAAGGCGAAACGTGTATCGGTATCCTGCCAGGCGCGTCCGTCAATGGTGATCACATCACAGGGCACGTCCATTTCACGCATTTTGGAAGCGGCTTCCAGAGTTTCCGCAGGTACGCGATAATAGGCCTTGGAAAGCCAGAGACCGAGACTCCAGACGGGAGCCTTGGCAGAACGGCCGGTAAGGTGGGTATAGCGACGGAGAATCTCGGCAGGACTGTCGCCGAACATGAAGAACAGGTCGAGCACGGCATCCTTCACATCGAGGCAAAGGCTCTGATTGGCCCACTGCTGATAGCCGACGCCGATACGCACCCACGCAGGAGTATTCACAAAAACGCCGTAGCCTTCGGGAGACCACACAAAGGGGCAGTTCTTGTAGCAGACGGAGCTGTTCACACCCAGAGCGTCTTCATTCCACATATCCAGCAGCATGCCGCGTCTGTTCAGACCTGCATAGTTTTCGCCGCCGCCGTACACGGCCACACCGAAAGGCAGACCAAGAGCAGCAAACCAGCCTTCTTCCGTAGCCGCCACGGGAGGCAGACGGAACTTGCGGACAAAATGGCTGTCTTCCGTCACGGGAAGCACGACCTTGCCGTTTTTCTCAAGGCTGTACGTCAGAGGAGAACGGGTCATGCGAAGCGCATATTCACCGCTGGTGCAGAGCACATCATCCTGACTTTCCACCACTTCAAGGGGCAGACGTTCGTCCTTTGCGCATACTATGCCGTAGTCATTGACTTCGGCGTCGCCGAGACGAACGCGAAAACATCCTTCGGCATATACTGATACTTCCAGCTTTCCGGCATCAGTGGAAAAAACGGCCTTGTTATCGGCAAGAGAAGTCAGGGCCAGTCCCGTACAGGGGGACAGTTTTTCAAAGTTCTGCATAATGCTCTGCCTTGTTCTGCTATGACTTGATGATGGTTGATTTATAAAAGATCCGATGAAAAGCGTTCTTCATAAGAAAACGGAGACGAACCCTGACGGGCCGTCTCCGTTTTCCTTTTACGCCTTGGTGAGATCCACGACCTCAAGACCGATCATGGAAGCTATCATCTTAAGCTGTTCACGGCAGTCACCGTAAACGATACCGGAATGATGTTCCATACCCTCGTCGATGAGGTTCTTCATGAACTGTCCGGCGGGAACATCCATACGGGCCACACCGGCAGTGCCGGAGAATGCCAGCGGACGGCTCAGCATTTCACCGCCGCCGATGAGCAGACGGAGCTTGCCCTTGCCCTGGCTGATGCGGGCCAGCGTGAAGCGGCCGGGCTTCAGGCAAAATTCGGACAGCAGAGGCAGCTTGCGGTTGGAATGAATGGTGCCGCGGATGGGACCTTCAGGATCAGCCATGTCAATGGGAGCCTGACCGCAATGCCAGAACACCACGGTGTCATCCTTGACGTCCACATCCACAAGGTCGGTGTTGAAAGCACCGGACTTCTGCAGACGGGTCAGAATAAGAGCGGTGAGCACACCGTAAAGATCGCCTTCACAGCCGCAGGGCACACCGTCTTCATTCATCATGGCCATGGCGCCGCAGGCGGCCGCACCGTAATGGGTGAAGAAGTGAGGCCAGCAGCGGACGGTCATGCCGAGATAGCCCTGCTCCGCAGCCTTGTCGCGCATGCGGGCATAAATCTTGCAGGTCTTGATGGTGGCGTCATGATCGAGTTCACCGAGGTTCGGGAACTGAGCGGCACGACGGGCATAGGGAGCATCGGCCACGCTGTCGGGCTGAGCCTTGGTCTCATCGATGAAATCGAGAATGTCGATATGATCGGTGGTCATACCGAAAAGGCGGAACAGATCATTGGGATTGAAGTTGCAGGCATCGAATCCGTCGGGATGTTCACCGATGAGCAGGAACTTTCCGCCCTGAAGCTGATGCAGTACGGAAGCGGCCTGAGCGGCATGGAAAATTTCCGTAGCCGCTTCGGGGTCGGAAGCATCCTTATGAACATGAACGATGCTGAGGCCGTGGCGGCTCAGGGCATGAGAGGCCAGGTTGACGCCGCAGAAAGAGTTGAGCAGGAGACGTCCGCCGGTACGGGCTTCGGCCCAGGACCACATGATGACGGGCTTGCCCAGCTTGAGGGCGGCAGCCACGGTGCTTTCGGCATCGGTAAACGTTACCTGCATCACCAGAAGAGCGTCGACATCAGCAGCTTCAATGGCGGGAAGAGCCGCTTCAAGAGCAGCAGCATCATACAGAATTTCCTTGCCGCCCACCAGGTCGGCATCCATGCCGGAGAGCGTGGTCATGGCCTGGGCATGAACCTTGGCTGCAAACTCGGTATCAAACGTAGAACGCCCCAGAGCAAGCACACCAAGTCTGGGTTTACGAACAGAATAAGACATAATGTCCCTCCAGATAACTCTTTATCAGAGGAAAACGGCAGAAACCGCCTTCCGACCTCAGCCAAAAAAATCCCGCATTATTATTTAACACTATTTCAGCATATTATATACTCTTAATAATCATATTCCCACAGATAATACTGAATAATATTGTTCCTTTCCTTTACTGCAAATTTTTATCTGTCGTAAATCCATCAATAATATCAATGGATAAGAAATTTTCTTTTCTATAAGTATAGCGGTATTTCTTTTTTTTTACAAGTTAATGTGTACTTTTTTCGTCTTACTGAACTTTAATTCACATGACATAATAAATCTTACCGACTCGTACAGTCGACAAAATTTAAAGCAAGTCATCTCTCTGCTATATTGATGCAATATGACAGTATGTATGATTGAAACAGAGTGCTTAAACATTCTGCGGAAGGGGGATGCTCCCCCTTCCGTTTTTTACTTCATGATCTTGTAAACGGCACAGGAGTCTTCCATACCCATACCGGCCTCACTGGCCTGCGTGTAGTACGCATACGCCTGTTCGATCATCTTCGGCTCATAGCCCCAGTCTCGGGCCATCGCACAGCCCAGACGAAGATCCTTCGCCGTAAGATTCACGCCGAAACGGGCGGCATAATCTCCATCCGCTATCCACGGTCCCCGGACATCAAGCTGGAAGCTCCGAGCTCCCGTATCCTGGAGCAGTTCCAGAAGCTTGTGCGGTTCCATTCCCGCCAGCGCTCCTATCCGCATGCCTTCCGCAAGCACCGCAAGGTTCGACATGCCTATCAGATTGCTCAGAAGCTTCACCGCGCAAGACGCGTTCACCGTGTTCACGTCTCTGGGCTGGCCGATCTTCTCAAACAGCGGCATCAGCTTCGTGATCGCTTCCCGGTCGCCGCCGACGAACAGCGGCTCTTCACACTTCGCAGCCATCTGCGGGGTCTTGCCCACCGTGGACTGAATGTAGGCTATGCCCTTCGCATGCGCAGCTTCGGCCATCTGATTGGCCGTGCCGGGATCAATCGTGCTGAACTCGATGTGTATGGAGCCCGGCTTCATCTTCGCATACAGGCCGTCTTCTCCCAGAACCGTGCCCGTCACATGCTGAGGCATGGCAAGGCTCGTGCAGATCACGCCGCAATCCGCAAGCTCGTTGCGGTCATGCGCCACCACGGCTCCGTCGGCCACAAACTCCTCGGCCCGCTGGACGTTGAGGTCGAATACCTTGACGCTTTCACCCGCACGCAGAATATTGCGGGCAATGACGCCGCCCATATTACCAAGTCCGATGAAACCAAACTGCATATTGAACTCCTTTCCTCAAAAAAACTTGTCGCCCGGGGCGAAATTCCGGGGAGAAAAAACGAAGACGATCAGGACAACGTGCATTCCCGTCGAAGCACATATCTTCTCTGTGCATTCATCCCGCCGGAAAATAGAGAGGCTCCGTCTTATCGCTCTTCTTCCCGCAAAGAAGTACAATGTTCACGAAGCAAAGTTCCGGTCGACAGCAGGACGGAACATAATCCTTACAAGCCCGCTTTTCTTACCCCCAGGGGTTGATGTTCAAATACGTACGTGAGTTTTCGCATAATAGACGGCAAACATTTCAGCAAAATGTCAGAGCAACATAATATTTCAGACCGGATCGAAACAGTACCCGCATACCGTCGGACAGCCGGTGTGAAAAAACCGATCGTTCTGCGAAACTCGACTGCTCACTGGATTCATCGGGCTGCCATGCCTGAAATCCAGTCTCAGGGGAAACAACATACAAGTGATCTGCCGACCCCGCTTCTGCAGATCAGTCTGAAAGGGGCGCAGAAGCCTTCCGGCTCCTGCGCCCCAAGTTCAATTACATATTGTCGTGTTCGGTACGGGCGATAACGTCGTTCTGCAGGTCACGGGACAGATCGCAGAAGTAGGCGC
>JAXVQY010000193.1:0-8927 GCA_037303805.1 bacterium
TCAATGCCCTGCTCACACCTATGATGGCCTATGCAGAACTTGTGGCCGACTCCGGCCGCAAGGCAGAGAGCAAGATGGTCTGGGCCATCCTCGAAAACCTTGACCGCAAGCTTTGTGCCATGCTCATCGACATCCACCGGCAGGCACCCCAGGTGGTGATTCATCTTCCCGAAATCTAGCCTGTGAGGATAGTTTGACTACGCGGGCACCTCCTTTTTCTGAGGTGTCCGCACTTTTTTTTAATTTTTTTTATTTTTTTTAAAAGCGGAACCACCTATTAATTCAATAGGTTGTCATTTTTTGCATTTTTTGCATATTGTAACATATTGATTTTATTGACCGCGTTTTTGAGTTTTTTTCCATTTTTCCCTGAAAACATAAATTATTTCATAGGGATAAAAATTTGAAAAAAATACGCCACATACGCCATATACGCCACATACGCCATATACGCCACATACGCAAGTGACGGATTTTTCCAGCCGTGCTATATCCCCGCAAAAGTGCCCTTCGACTTTGAGAGGGCGAAAATTGCGAACAAGTACGCAGGGAAAGCACATGGCTATTTTCACACGAGCAGAAAAAAGACGGCAGCTTGAGCTTTGGAACAAGGCTCTGGCCAAGGTGAGTTCCGGTCAGGAATACACCATCGGCTCCCGCCGTCTGCGCTATGCCGACCTGCCTGAAATTCGGGAGACGCTGGACTGGATAAACTCTCAGCCCACGGTGGAAGACGAACAGGCCGGTCGCGGTCTGCCTTTCTTTCTGCAGGGCATACCCGGCCGCGGCGGCCGAGGAGGCTACTGATGAAGGTCTCCATGAATATGCTCGACCGCATGATTTCCTGGATCTCTCCCAGGGCGGGCGCACAGCGTATGTTCGCCAGAATGAGCATGGCGGCGGCCTCCGGCCGTATTACCAATGTACGGAATGCCGCCGGAGGCCGGGAAGGCACTATGGGCAACTGGCATCCGCGCCGCCTGCATCGCCACGAGGAGCAGCTCAGTTTCTTCAAGGCCATGGAGCGGGCGGAATCGCTGCTTGCCAACGACGGTCATGCCGTTTCCGCCATTGACGCTCTGGCCCTGAACATCGTGGGAGGCGGTCTCAAGCCTCAGAGTTACCCGGACTGCGCTACGCTCGGCATTTCGGAAGACGAAGGCGCGGCCTTTGCGGAATCCATGGAGCGTGCATGGAAATTCTGGAGCGAGGAAGCCGATGCCGGAGCCGTTCTTTCCTTTGAGGACATTCAGTATCAGGCCATGCGCTCCATGCTGACCACGGGAGAAATTCTCCATCTTTCCGCCTGGCGCGAGGATGGCAACAGGCTTTTCGGCTTCTGCATTCAGCCGCTGCACCCGGCCCGTCTCCGTACCCCGACGGACAAGACCGGCGACCATTCCATTCAGAACGGCATTGAACTCGGCCGCTACGGGGAACCGCTCGCCTACTGGATAGCCACGCCCGGCGACGATCAGCCCCTGAACGGCCTGAGCTCCAGCGACTTCATCCGCGTTGAACGGGAAAAGGCCGGCCGCATCATCTGCCTGCACCGCTATCGCTCGCTCATGCCGGAGGCCATCCGCGGCACCAGCATTCTGGCTCCGGCCATGAAGCAGTTCCGCGATCTCGCCGACTATGTGGACTACGAGCTGGTGGGGGCGCTCATTGCGGCGAGCTTCACGGTGTTCATCGAAGACGCGAACCCCTCGTTCCCCGGCGGCGGCTTCGGCGGAACGTCCTCCGCTATTCCGCCGGATTACACCCAGCAGATTCAGCCCGGCACCGTGGTGCTCGGTCAGGCCGGCCACAAGCCGCACATCATATCCAGCAACCGGCCCGGCTCCATGTTCGACCAGTTCTATGAACGCATTCTGCGGGCGGCCGCGGCATCTACCGGTCAGCCTTACGAGAGCGTGGCCAAGGATTTTTCCAAGACCAACTACTCCAGCGCCCGTGCAGCCCTTCTGGAAGTGTGGAAGCTGCACGCGCTCTATCAGGACTGGTTCGTCCGCTCCGTGCTTACGCCCTACTACCGCATGGTGCTGGAGGAAGCCTGGATTCGCGGAATGCTGGCTATTCCCGCCAAAGCCAAGGCTCCGGATTCCGACCCGTTCACGCTTCGCGCCTGGTGCAACTGCGTATGGACGCGGCCGCCCCGCGGACAGATCGATCCCGTCAAGGAACGGGAGGCCGACAATCTTGCTCTGGCCAACTTCACGGAAACCCACTCGGCCATCTGCCATGCCCGCGGTCTGGACTTTGAAACCGTGATTCGCACCCGGCAGCGGGAAAAGCGTCTGATGGAAAAACTCGGCCTCGCAGAAAGCCCTTCTCCTGTATCTGCAACAAAGGACGACGATCATGCCGACGAACAATAATATTTCACCCACCCTCCCCCGCGAATGGGCCATTCTGCCGGAAACGCTTGATGTGCTCCTTCATCAAGCGGCCCGTGTGGCCCGGCAGAATGCCCGCACAACCCCGGAGCCGCCGGGCGACCTGGACTATCAGCTCGACGGCTCCGTGGCCATTGTGCCTGTTCACGGTGCTCTGGCCAAGAACGGCCTGTTTTTCTTCGGCTGGAAGCTGTGCGACGGGATGCGCGACATTGCCTCCTGCCTGCGCCGTGCGGCGGCGGATTCGCGCGTCAAGGCCATCATGCTGGATGTGGACTCTCCCGGCGGCACGGTGGACGGCATCGAAGAGATGGCGGAAGCCGTCTCGCAGGTCGGTCTTATGAAGCCCGTGTACGCCTTTGCCGACGGTCTCATGGCGTCCGCCGCGTACTGGCTTTCCTGCAGTGCCCGTGAAATCGCCGCGCCAGCCACGGCTCAGGTAGGCAGCATCGGCGTCATTCTGATTCACCGCGAATACTCCAGGGCCCTCGAAGAAAACGGCATTGCCTGCAACATCATTGCCGCCGGTCACTACAAGGCCGCCGGCAATGCCGTGGAACCGCTCTCGGAAGAAATGCGCTCCTACCTGCAGGCCGGCGTGGATGAAACCTACGATCTCTTTCTGAAGGCCGTGGAAAAAGGCCGCGGCGTGGACCGCGAAAAGTCTCTGACCATGGCCGACGGAAAAATATTTTCGGGAAGCGAAGCCCTTGCCAAGGGGCTTATCGACCGGGTCTGTTCCCGGTCGGAATTCCTGCAACACATTAAAGAAGGAGTCCCCATGAATTCGACGGAACTCAAGGCTCAGTACCCCGAAGCGGTGTCGGATCTCAAAGCGGAATTCGAACAGGAACACCGGGCCGCCCTGAGTGCGGCAAAGGAAGAAGGCATGAAAATCGGATGCGAACAGGAACGCGCCCGCATGGTAGCGCTGGCCGCAGCCGCCATCGGCGAAGAGGCCGGAGCCACGCTGAAGGAACTTGCGGAATCCGACATGACGCCGGAGCAGTTCGACAAGGTGAAAAAGGTGCTCGCAAGCTCCGGCAGCAGACTCGATGCCCTGCGTCAGGCACACAGCGGCACGGACGTCGCCCCCCGCGCTTCGGCCCCGCGCAACGCCGCCGGCTTTGAACAGCTTGTGGACAACTACATGGTGGAACACAACGCCAGGCGCGGCGAAGCCGTCAGGGCCATCGCGGAAAAGTACCCGGAAGCCCATCAGAAGTGGCTGAAAGAACTTCAGAACTAGGAGAACACATGAGCTACTTTGAAATTCCCCGCAAAACCTTTGTGGCCGGCGCGGCCATCGAATGCAACACGCTGGTGAGCCTGACGGCGGACGGCGCTGTTCCCTGCACGGCGGAAACGCTGCCTGTCGGCGTGGCCGAAACTCAGGCGCATGATGCCGAAGATGTTGTCGGCGTGCGCCTCATCAATGCGTCCGGCACCGTGGAAGTGCTGTGCAGCGGTGCCGTGGCCGTCGGCGACAAACTCAGCCCTGCGGCCAACGGCGCTGTGGCAAAAAGCACGGCCTTTCCTGTGTGCGGCATAGCTCTGACTGCCGGAGAAGACGGCTCTCTGGTGGAAATGATGCCGCTGCTCAACCTTCAGCAGGCTGCTGCCGCCTCTATCAGCGAAACGGAGTAACCCATGCCCAGAACTTCTGCCATTCTTCGCCCCGACCTCGGCGCTCTGGCCTACGAATATTCCATGAACGCGGCAAAACAGGGCTTCATCGGCTCCCTTGTGCTTCCGCCCTTCTATACCCAGCTGAAAAGTGCTCAGTATCCCGTCATTCCCGCTGAAGCCATCCTGGAGGTGGCCGATACCAGACGCGCCGCCCGCTCGGCCTACGCCCGCGGTGACTGGGAATTCGTGATGGAAGATTACAGCTGCACCGAAAACGGCTGGGAAGAACCTCTGGACGACACCGAGGCTGAACACTTTCGCAACTATTTCGATGCTGAGACCGTAGCCGTGGAACGGGCTACCAGCATCGTGCTCCGGTCCATGGAAAGCCGTGTGGCCAAAAAGGTCATGGATACCAAGGTGTTCACGAATGCCGCCGCCAAAGCCGCCTGGAACAACTACGGCTCGGCAGATCCGCTGGCCGACGTAAGCGCCGGCAAGGCAACTTTCCGCCATACCGTCGGCCTGCAGCCCAATGCTCTCATCATGGACAAGGACGTATTCGACCACATTTCGCTGTGCGAAGCCGTCATCGAGCGCGTGAAATACACCAGCCCCAACGCCATCCGCGGAGCGCTGACCGTTGAGCAGCTCAAGGCCTATTTCGGCGTGGAGCATCTGCTTGTGGCAGGGGCCGTCTACAACAGTTCCGCCAAGAAGCAGACAAAGAAAATCGAATCCGTCTGGCCCGTCGACAAGGTCATGCTGGCCTGCATTTCCAGCGGCGGCAACGACCTCAAGGAACCGAGTCTCGGCCGCACCTTCGTGTGGGAAAACGATGCCCCCGACATCATCGTGACTGAGCAGTACCGGGAAGAACAGACCCGCAGCGACATTTATCGCGTGCGTCAGTACACGGACGAGTGCATTCAGTTCGCCGGAGCCGGCTACATCATCACCGGAGTAACCGCGTAATGGCCAGTTTCGACGTTGCTCTGGAAAAACTGCTTCAGAAGGAAGGCGGCTGGTGCAACGTGCCTGGGGACAAGGGCGGAGAGACCTACTGCGGCATCTCCAGCCGCTCCTGGCCTGCCTGGGACGGCTGGAGCATCATCGCCAAGGCGAAAGTTCATGAGTCCTATGAGGAAGGCCCCGCTGCCTTCAGCAAGCATCTGGCCGGAATCCCTACGCTCTATGCCCGTGTGTCTCAGTTCTACCTCAAGAATTTCTGGAGCAAGGCCTGTGCCGACACCATGCCGCAGGCCCTGGCCGATGAAATGCTGGAGCAGGCGGTCAATCTCGGCGTTCTCAGGGCAGTCATGTTTCTGCAGAAGACCTGCAATGCCCTGAACTTCAGGCAGGGACAGACGCTTTTCAAGGATCTCTCCGTCGATGGAACCATGGGAGCAAAAACGCTTGCCGCCCTTGACTCCGTTCTGATCGGGCACAGCGCCGGCGATGTGCTCCGCTGCCTCAATCTTCAGCAGGGCAATTACTACATTGCCCTTGCTGCGGCCAATCCCGTACAGAGAAAATTTCTGGCGGGCTGGCTGAAACGTGCTACCGAGGAAAACGATGAATAAAGGTGTGATTGCTGGCGTCGTCAGCATCCTTGTGGCCGTCATGGCCTGGTTCGGCATCGACGTGTCCACGGAAGAACAGCAGACGCTTATGGAAGGTCTCACGGCCATCTTCGGCGCAGGCGGCATGATTTCTCTCATCTGGGGATGGATTCAGACGCTGAAAAACAAAAAGAAACAGGAATAGCCGTGTGGACCGATTTCTGGAGCTCCTTTCGGTCATCGTGTCCGCTCTGGCTGCGGCACTGGAAAAATGTCGGGCAACCCGTCGTCAGGATCATGCTGACAGTGTGCGTTCCGATGGTGCTGGCAGCTGGCTGCAACGCTTCGGCGGCAAAGACCGGCGTCCTGCCGACAACTCCGGGAGCCATAGCGACTGAGGCCTGGTCGTATGAGTATCAGGGACAAACGGTAACTGTGCCCGGCGAATGGATACATCTGCCTGCCTCCGAAGCGGCAGAACTGCAACTCTGGATGGAACAGGCAGGAGGTCTGCTGTGAGTCCCGACATCATGTACAACCTCATCTGTGCGCTCTTGGGCGTGAACGTGGCCGTGGTGAGCTACTATCTGCGCCGGCACGACCGTCAGCACGACATGATTTCCAAGGCCGTGGATGAGCTGAAAAACCAGCGTGTTCTGTGCGTATCGCTCTACGCGAAGAAAGAAACCGTTTCTCGCCTCCATACGCGCATGGATGAACTGGTTGCGGCAAACGGCGCTCTGGCCCAGCGGGTCGGAGTTCTTGAAGCCTCTCTGGAAGCCTGCCGGGAGGAACGCTGATGTTTCGGGATGAAGTCATGGACGACGTCCGGGCCGTCTTTATGAGTCTCGACGAATTCGGAGAAGAAATCGACTTCGACGGGCACTCCGTGCGGGCCGTCATCGATGACAGCCATGCCGCCATCTCCACGGGAGGCTCTCAGGGCTTTTCCGATGCCTCCGCTCTCGGTCTTCTGAAGGAAGTCCGCACTCTGTACATGGAAGACACCATAACTCCGCGGCCTGTTCCGGAACAGCTGGTGACCATCAACGGCGAGCGCTGGCAGATCGGCCCGGACGACACCAGCGTCAAGGAAGAAATGGGCGTACTCGTCCTGGAACTGCAACGGGCATACTCGTGAGGTTCTCATGCTGCCGACTCTTGATATCCGCCTCGATGAAAAGGACGTCGCCAGGTGCAAGCAAATGTGCGCCGCCTTTCCCTCCCTTCTGGAAACGGCTCTTCAGAAGGCGGAGAAAACGACGCGCAGCGTCCTTCGCCGGCACGTCACCAAGAAGCTCAAGGCAGTCGTGGAACTGCCTGGAACTTCCGTAACCCGTGCCGTCACTGCACGACAGAGAAACGGCGCTCAGGAAGTCCGCATTGCTTCCGGGCAGATTCCCCTCATCAGCTACAAGATCACGCCTCTGATCCGCGTTCCTCCCAAAGGCATCGCTTCCCGTGACAGACCGCGCACCTGGTACCGTCTTCGCAAGGGCGGCAAGCTCTACGACGACTCTCGTGTGCGAGGCGAAGAAGTAACCGGCCGTACATCGAAGCTCTGTGTTACCACGGTACGAGGCCGTACCGCGGTGTTCTATCGGACGGAATCGGATGATGCGCTGCATGAAAAGCGAGGCCCTTCCCTGCAGTGGCATATGTACGAAGACGGCATGATCCCTGAAGTACAGGAGTACGGCCGGCAAAGCCTGTTCCGCAACCTCGAAAATGAACTGAACCGGCTGGGAGTATCCAGACTATGAACTCTTTTTTCCTTCTTACCGAGCTCTCCGATTATCTGTCTCCGGCTCTGGAGAATCTGCGTCTGCCCAGAAAACACAGGGGCAGCCATGAAGAAACGGAAACCGTGCCGAGCCTGATACTCGGCCTTCCTCCCACCGGTCAGGAAAGCTGGGAGCGCGTGCCCTTTGTCTCCATTCAGGCTCTTTCCGGCAAAGAAACCGAGGACGGGCTGGCCAGCATGGACGTGGGCATACGCATAGCCGTGCGCGGAGAAACCGGCGAAGAGGCAGAAAACCATCTGCACAATGTCCTGAACGCCGTCAGGCACCGCCTGCTCCAGCTCAAAAAGCAACCTCTGGCCAAACTGTACCGGCTGGAACCTACCAAAGACGGCATTGTTCCCTGGTGGCGTCCTGATGAACAGGTCTTTCCCTTTGCCGAAGCCTTCATTCTGACCACCTGGACCTTCAAGGGGATGGAATAATCCCCACACCGAGAGGTATTCTCATGGCCTATAAGCATGGCGTTTACATCAGTGAAGCCGATACCAAACTGGTCTCGGCCGTAGAAGCAACTTCCACTCTTCCCGTGGTCGTAGGCGTTGCTCCTGTCCACTCTCTGGGCAATACCAAAGCTCCGGTCAACGAACCGAAGCTCATCTACACCATGACGGAATTCGTGGCCGCCTTCGGCTCTCCGAGGGACGATGAACCCTATACCAGATATCCGCTCTACGAGGCGGCATCCCTGATGCTGGACCGCTACAAGGTCTCTCCGCTTGTCTGCATCAATGTGTTCGACCCTGCGGAGCATACCAGCGAGGTCGAAAGCGAAAGCCTCACTCTCGTCAAGGGTTCGGCCCTGCTCGCTCACGGCGGCGTGTCCGCTCTGACCCTGAAAGTCAGTGAAGGCAGCCCGCTTACGGAAAACACCGATTTTTCCCTGAACGCAGGGACCGGCGAGATTTCGATTCTGGAAGGCGGAAGCCTTACCGGGAACGAGACGCTTACCGCCACCTACACCTATGCCGATCCGACCAAGGTCACGTCCAAGGAGGTGATCGGCGGCGTGGATGAAACGACGCTGAAGCCTACCGGTCTTTCCGCCGTCCAGCGTGTGTTTCCTCTGTTCAGGCTTGTTCCCGGCCAGATTCTGGCTCCGGGCTTCTCCGATGTGCCGGCCGTGGGCATTGCCATCGCTTCCGCCTGCACCGACATTTCCGGCGTCTTCCGCGCCCAGGGCCACATTACCGTGCCCGAAACGCTGAACAACTATACGGAAGCGCCGGCATGGCTCATCGACAACGGTCTGACCGACAGCCATCTCATCTGCACCTTCGGCTCTCCCACCTATAACGGTCTGAAGGAACACGGCGACATCCACGAAGCCTGCGGCATCTGCCGCAGGGCTGCAGAGAACGACGACATTCCCTTCTGGAGCCCGTCCAACTACGGGCTGAAGGCCGACGGGGTGGTGTACGGAGACAGCGAACTGAACCTCGACCTGGCTCAGGCCGCCTATCTGAACGGCAACGGTATTTCCACCTTCATCAATTTCACGTCTTCGTTTGTGTTCTGGGGTGACCTGACGACCG